>JANWZC010000243.1 GCA_025054975.1 Raineya sp. | reverse complement strand
GTGTCCAGTCGCCGTGCCCGAAAGGACCCATTACAAGCGTGTTGTAATTTTGAGAACTCTTTTCAATCGTTTTGTAAATACTCAAAGGTCCATACAGGTCTTCTGCATCAAACCAGCCTCCTACGGTCATTACGGCATGCTTGATGTTTTTCAGATGAGGTAAAAGGTTTCTCTTTTGCCAAAACTCATCATAATTGGGATGATTGATAACCTCCTGCCAAAAGAAATTATCTTTATAGTATTTATCGGCATTGCTCAATGTAAGTAATTCATCATAGAAAAATTGGAAGCCATCAGGGGTTTTAGGTCTCACCGATTGATGCTGATACCAAGCCGTAGTAGTATTTTCCTTTTTCTGAACCCCAAAAACAGGATAAGCAAAAAAATAGCCCAACGTGAGCGAACCATTATGATGAAAATCATCAAACCAAAAATCTGCTATGGGTGCTTGTGGAGAAGACGCCTTCAAAGCGGGATGTGCCGCCAAAGTACCTGCGGCAGTATAAAAACCAGGATAAGAAATTCCCCATTGCCCTACCCTGCCGTTATTGTGAGGAATATTTTTTAACAGCCATTCTATTGTATCATAAGTATCAGAGGCTTCATCTACATCTGTTTTTTTCTTTTTTTCGGCAATGTGTGGAGTCATATTTGTCCAAGTACCTTCACTCATGTATCTTCCTCGCACATCTTGATACACAAAAATATATTTTTCTCTCATCAAGAAACGATTAGGTCCCAATCGATTAGGAAATTTATCCACGCCATAAGGAGCAACACTATAACAAGTTCTTTGCATCAGAATGGGATACTTGTTTTCCTTGGATGCATCTTTGGGTACATATACTGCCGTAAATAATTTTACCCCATCACGCATTGGGATTTGATACTCATACTTATTGTAATTCTCTCTGATAAACAAAGAGTCCTCATTGATTTTGTTTTGGGCAAACGCCCCCTTGACGGAGAATAACAAGACTAATAAGTAAAACTTCTTCATATCACAACATTTTCTTTGGAAAACGTATTTTAACTGAATTTATTTCAAATTATTCGGGGCTTTTCCAAGCAAACAATTAAAGTTTCTTTGGCTCTCTTTTTTATTTCAATGCTTACAAAACAAAAAAATCTTTCAAACGTTTTGAAATAAAATAAAAATTCAAAATTTTGCAATTTCAAAAACAAATGGCTTATGAAACAGTTTTTTAAGTTTGTTTTTGCCACCATAGTAGGCTTGATTGTTTTCAGTGCAATAGGGATTTTTATTCTTGTGGGAATAATATCTGCAATTGGTGCTGATGAAAAAGCAAGTGTTGAAGAAAATAGCGTTTTGTACTTAAACCTTTCTGCTCCCATAGCAGAAAGAAGTAAAGAAAATCCTTTTGATGATTTAGGAATTCCGTTGGATAATTCTACCTCTAAAATAGGTCTTTTGGAAATAGTACAGAGTATTAAAAATGCGAAAAATGATAAAAAAATCAAAGGTATTTACATCAATACGCAAGCTGTACAAGCTCGTTATGCCTCACTGAAAGAAATACGCGACGCCCTTGTAGATTTCAAAAAATCCAATAAATTCATTTATGCTTATGCTGAAAATTATACCGAAGGAGCATATTATTTGGCTTCTGTTGCCGATAAAATATACTTGAACCCTGCGGGAGCGTTAGAATTTAACGGCATTTATACAGAAATTCCCTTTATCAAGGGAGTTTTAGAAAAATTGGAAGTCAAGCCTGAAGTATTTAGAGTGGGTGAGTTCAAAAGTGCCGTAGAGCCTTTTATTTTAGATAAAATGAGCGAAGCCAACCGACTGCAAACCAAAGAATACTTGGAGGCAATCTATGATGTATTCTTGGAGGATATTTCTGCATCTCGCAAAATAGAAAAAGCCCAACTCCGCCGCATTGCCGACTCTATACTTGTGCGTAAAGCCGAAGACGCTCAAAATTTGGGTTTAGTTACGAATGTTGCTTATGAAGACGAAATTTTGGAACTACTACGCAAAGAATTGAAAGTAGATAAAAAAGATAACATCAAATTCATTTCTCCTGTCAAGTATTTCAAAAGTATTGAAAGCAAATATTCCAAAAATAAAATTGCTGTACTTTTTGCTGAGGGAGAAATCAATAGCGGTACGAGCGGAGAGGATAATATCGGCTCTGAAACGATTGTAAAAGAACTACGTAAATTGCGAAAAGATGAAAAAGTAAAAGCCATAGTTTTGCGTATCAATTCGCCAGGGGGCAGTGCTTTGGCTTCTGATGTGATGTGGCGAGAAATTATGCTTACCAAAAAAGAAAAGCCCGTGATTGCCTCTATGTCTGATGTAGCAGCTTCGGGAGGATATTATTTGGCAATGGCTTGCGATACGATTGTTGCTCAAAAAAACACAATTACAGGCTCTATTGGCGTGTTTGGTTTGCTTTTCAATGCTGAAAACTTACTCAAAAACAAAATAGGCGTAACTACCGATCGTGTTTCTACTTCACCTCTGGCAGATATTGGTAACCCAGTACGCAAACTTTCAGAACAAGAAAGAGCTATCCTACAAGCAAGCGTAGAACGAGTTTATGAAACTTTCACCACCAAAGCCGCACAGGGCAGAAGAATGAGTATTGATGACCTCAAAAAAGTGGCTTCAGGTAGAGTTTGGACAGGCTCGCAAGCAAAAGAAAAAGGTTTGATAGATGTTTTTGGTAGTTTAGATGATGCCATTATGATTGCCGCTAAAAAAGCCAAAGTAGAAAAAGACTATCAAGTGAAATATTACCCTATACAACAAGATTTTTGGCAAAAAATCACCAAGAAAAAACAAGAAGAAACTTTCTTGAAAGAAAAACTTGGTAGCGAATTGTACGAAAATTGGAAACTATTGGAAAAAATCAGAAATTGGCAGGGTGTTCAGGCTCGTTTGCCTTTTGAAATTGTTGTGAGGTAATTCAAGCTGGTACTCCTTAAAACTGAAAAGTGATTTTGCCGTGAATTAATTAGCTCTACATAGAAGTCTGTAATCTTATAATTAATTACCGTACTTATTCAAGATTGAACCATTTAACCCACATTAGCAAAAAATAAGAAAATCCCTCTTTTCAGGAGGGATTTTCAGTTGAATTAGAGTCTTACATTTACATTCAGCAAAAAATTTGTGCCTGCTTGGGGATAATAGTAATTTTCCCACACCCTTTGCCCACCAACAATGTAGCCAAATGTATAACCATTCGGCTCATAAAGCTCATTGAAGATATTATTCACCAAAAGCCCTATTTGCAAAGACTTAAA
>JANWZC010000242.1 GCA_025054975.1 Raineya sp. | reverse complement strand
TGTAAGGTTTTTTCTAAAAATTGCGTACCTGTCATGCCGGGCATTTGTTGGTCGGCAATGATAATATCAATGTTCTGAGTACGTAAAATTTCAAAGGCTTGCTCGGGTTCGTAAGCTGTAAAAATATTATAGTCCTTCTTGAAAGAAATTCGGAATATATCCAAATTACTTTGCTCATCATCTATGTAGAGTACAGATGGCTTCTCAGACTGAAATTTCATTACAGAAACACAAAGTTAGGTGATATATACGTAATAAATGCTTTACAATGCTTAGGAAAAATTAAAGTTTTTTCTAAGCATTATTTATTCTCAAAAAGAGTACCTATCATTACTTCGGAAATTTTCTGATAAACAGCTTTCCACGCTTCTTCTAACTCTGTATTCCATTCGTTTCCATACATAGATTTAAGCATATGTATGAAAGCATGACCAAAATATACAAAGTGTTCAGGAGATAATCCGTATCCTGCATGACGCTTTGCTAATGCTTCTAAATCAGCTTTGACGTTTTCCCAATTATCAATACTTTTAACCAATTTGCCAATTGCAGCTATAAGCATCTGTGACTGCCTGTCAATAGAAGTGTTCTTGAATAGAGCTTTTGTTTCAGGTGCTAACTCAAATAGTTTGTCGTAAAGTACTTGTGTTGCTGTCAAAGTCCCTGCTAAAATTTTAGGGAAAGACTTTTTTACAATTTCAGATTGTTGTGGTGTCACAATTGTAATGTTTTAGTTTTACACAAATTTTGCTTTTTACTTGTAAAAAACAAAATTTTTATGCAAAAATTTTATTTCGTGATGCATTCTTGAAAGCAAATAATTTTTTCTCAAAAAAATCTGTATTTTTGAGCCAAAATTTTGGTTTCATCTAAAAATACATATCTCCATGAAAGTAACCGTCATAGGAGCAGGCAACGTGGGAGCAACCACTGCCGATGTACTCAGTTATCGTCAGATTGTTGATGAAGTTGTACTTTTAGACATCAAGGAAGGGCTAAGCGAGGGCAAAAGTTTGGATATGTTACAAGCTACTACCTTAACAGGCTCGCTTACTCGCATTATACCTTCTACCAACGATTATAGTCTCACGGCTAATTCTGATGTAGTAGTGATTACTTCAGGAGTACCCCGAAAACCAGGTATGACACGCGAAGAACTTATCGGTGTCAATGCGGGTATTGTAAAAAGCGTAGTAGAGCAAGTAGTCAAATATTCGCCAAATGCTATTTTGATTATTGTATCTAACCCAATGGATACAATGACTTATCTTGCTCATAAAGTTGCAGGTTTGCCACAGAACAGAATTATTGGCATGGGTGGTGCTTTGGATAGTGCCAGATTTGTAACCTATCTTTCCAAAGCCTTGAACTGCTCTCCTGCTGATGTACAAGGTATGGTAATCGGCGGACACGGCGATACCACTATGATACCTCTTACACGTCTTGCTACTTACAAAGGTGTGCCTGTAAGTCAGTTTCTTTCCGCAGAAACCCTTAAACAAGTAGCCGCAGATACTATGGTAGGCGGAGCTACACTCACTAAACTCATTGGCACTTCGGCTTGGTATGCACCTGGAGCGGCTTCGGCGGCAGTAGTAGAAAGCATCGTAAGAGACCAAAAACGAATTATCCCTTCTTGCGTGCCACTCAATGGCGAATATGGACAAAAAGATATTTGCTTGGGCGTACCTGTGGTAATTGGGAAAAATGGCTGGGAAAAAATCATAGATGTACAACTCAATAGCGAAGAACAAGAGTTGTTCAATAAGTCGGCGGAGGCTGTACGCAATATGAATAACGTATTGGCTACGCTGAACTTGTAAAAATGACAAAAATCCACTACTCACAATGCCTTCGCTTGTGCGAAGGCATTTTCTTTGAAAAAATTATTCTATTTTTGGCACATTCAAATATTTTTCAGAAATTGCCTTAAAAAATTTCGCAGTCTATGGAGTTATCGCTTTTACTTATCAAAGGAGTAATTATTTTGCTCATTTTCGGCATTACCTTGCTAATAGCTACGTATTCTACTTATGCAGAACGTAAAGTCGCCGCTTTTATCCAAGACCGAATAGGACCCAATAGAGCAGGACCTTTTGGCTTGCTTCAACCTATTGCCGATGCAGGTAAAATGTTTTTCAAAGAAGAGTTTATTCCTTCGCAAGCAAATAAATGGCTGTTCATACTAGGACCTTCTGCCGCTATGCTCGCCGCTACTATGACCTCAGCGGTTATTCCCTTTGGAGCAGAAATGGAACTTTTTGGACACAAATTTTACATTCAAGGTGTTGATGGCAATATTGGTATTTTGTATGTTTTTGCGGTGGTGGCTCTGGGAGTTTATGGTATTATGATTGGAGGGTGGGCTTCTAACAACAAATATTCGCTTTTGGGGGCTATTCGTGCCGCCTCGCAAAATATTAGTTACGAACTTGCTATGGGACTTTCTATTGTTGCAATCGTAATGATGGTAGGTTCGCTTTCGCTCCGTGAAATTGTTGAGGCTCAAAAAGATGTTTGGTTTGTTTTTTATCAACCTTTGGGCTTTATCATTTTCTTGACTTGTGCTTTTGCCGAATGTAATCGCACTCCATTTGACTTGCCCGAATGTGAAAGTGAATTGATAGGTGGCTATCATACCGAATATAGCAGCATGAAACTTGGTTTTTATCTCTTTGCCGAATACATCAATATGTTCGTTTCGTCTGTGATGATTTCTACCTTATATTTTGGAGGGTACAACTATCCATTTATGAGTGTGGTGGCAGAAAATTTTGGACAGAACATTGCAAGTATTTTGAGCGTAGTGGCACTTTTTGCCAAAGCCTTATTCTTTGTATTTTTCTATATGTGGGTACGCTGGACGCTTCCTCGCTTCCGCTACGACCAACTTATGAACCTTGGTTGGAAAGGTCTGCTTCCGCTTTCTATTCTCAATGTGATTGTTACAGGAATTGTGATTTTGTTTTTGAAAAAGTAAAAAATTTATGTTTATGGGATTGAACAAGTAGTTTTTTATATTATGTCTTGCGTCTTATGTCTTGTGTCTTGTGTCTAACGTCTTGCTTCTAAATGTCTAACCTATGTGCCTCAAAATTGACATACACACGCATATCATACCTGAGCATTTGC
Organism: Raineya sp.; assembly: GCA_025054975.1. Classification (GTDB taxonomy): domain Bacteria; phylum Bacteroidota; class Bacteroidia; order Cytophagales; family Thermonemataceae; genus Raineya. Next base: position 154 of record JANWZC010000242.1, on the reverse strand, counting down.
CTGACTTGAAAAAAAGGTATGGCTATGCAGGTTTTGTCAATCTTGACCATCACAAGCCAGGCTGTGCCCGAATGATGATTGACGGCAAATTTTTCCGAGAAATCTATGCCAACTGCTGGGATGCAGAAGTTCGCCTGAAAGAATGCGACACGCA
>JANWZC010000241.1 GCA_025054975.1 Raineya sp. | reverse complement strand
TTGATTACCTTGCTTGGTCTTTTTTTCATCAAGCTGAACTTTTTCGTCTTGAGTATTTTGAGGATTGGAGTTTTCAGCTTTGATGACTACATTGATGAAATTGAAATCATATTCGCAAGGGATGCATTGTCCTGTTTTATCGGAACAGGTTTGGTATTCTATGGTGCCAGCAAGTTTGAAGTCTTTTTTGAGAATTTTTACTTTTTGTCGGAATTCGCCTTTCTTTTTGAAAAAACGAACTTCCATATCAAAAATGTCGTCATATTTTTTCTCTGAATTGATAGCCTCCAACTTACCAACTAATTCGTAAGAAGGGTGAGGCGTGAATTTGAATTTAGTTACTTGGGGACCTCCTTCCTCAAAATCGGAGGAATATACATACCAATCAGGTTTGGGAGTTACAAAGAAACTAATCGTAACAATCTCACCAATTTTAGCTTCTTTGGGTGAGGCTTCTACTTGCCAAGTAGCACAATTATTTTGAGCAAGAACCGAAAAAGTGCTAAACAAAAACAAAAATATCAAATTAAATGTCGGATGCATATTTTTTACTATTTGGGTATTTCTGAACTAAACATAAACTTACTTGGTAAAGTTTGAAAGAGGCTCAATCTTTCTGTAATTCATCTTTAACCAAAAGCATAACCTGTATTTATTTCTGCAAAATACTACTTGTTTTGGGTTAATAACTGATTTGTTGTTTTCAATTACTATTTTTCCATTTTGTAGTTTGCTATTCTTCTCTTTAATGCATCCAACTTTTCAAACACTTGTTGCAGTTATTTCGTGTTTTTATGCCTCAAAAATCTAACTTTTTTCTAACTTTGCAAATAAGTCATTTTACTTTCCTTTGAAAGTACCTAAAACTGATAATCCACGGCTCTTAATACTTAAAGTATAGAAAGTTCTCAATCCTAACTCTTATGCTTTTTTCGGAACTTCAACACATCTTGCAAACACCTATTTGGCAGACTGCCCCTCTTTTGCCTATTGAACATATTTCAGTGGATACACGCAAATTATTCGTCCCTGAAAATACACTTTTTGTGGCTATCAAGGGGAAAAATCACGATGGACATAATTTTCTTGCGGAAGCCTACGAAAAAGGAGTACGAAATTTTATAGTAGAAAATGAAAAAGCCGTTCTATCTTTCCGCGAAAAAGGTATCAATTATGTGGTGGTGAAAAACAGCATAAGGGCTTTTCAGAAAGTAGCAGCATGGCACAGAAGTAAGTTTCAGTATCCCGTTATGGCTATTACAGGTAGTAACGGCAAAACAATTATAAAAGAATGGCTTACACAATTGCTCGGCGAGGAGTTTAATATTGTACGTAGCCCTAAAAGTTTCAACTCGCAAATTGGTGTACCGCTTTCTGTGTGGCAAATGCGTTCAGAACATACATTAGGTATTTTTGAGGCGGGTATTTCACAAACAGGAGAAATGGAGCACCTACAAAAAGTTATTCAACCCACTATTGGCGTACTAACAAATTTAGGTTCTGCCCATGACGAAGGCTTCAAGAGCCGAGAGGAAAAATTAGAAGAAAAACTCAAACTCTTTGAAAATTGTCCTGTGTTATTTTTCCCAAAAATTGTTGCAGAAACTTATCCCAAAACTTTTGAAAAGTTTATTAGAAAAAATCCACATACTCAAACTCTTTTGTGGAATTATCAAATTTCTGCAAATAAAAATCCCGTAAGTTTTACACAGAAAGGTTCAGAACTTACCGCAAAACTCAATAGCAGTTTGCTACCTTTCCAAGATGAAGCCTATCTGCAGAACATGGCTTTGTGTGCGATACTAATGCGTTTTCAGTTTGGACTTTCAGTGCAGGAAATTGCCAAACGTCTGGCTTTGCTCAAGCCTGTTTCTATGCGTTTGGAACTCAAACAAGGTATTCAGCAAACTTATCTCATTGATGACTCCTATAATAACGACCTTGCAGGTTTGCAAATAGCTTTGGATTTCCTTGCCAATCAAGACCAAAAACCTGCCAAAGTAGTGATACTCTCTGATATTTTAGAAAGCGATTTAAGCGGTAAAAAACTCTATCAACAAGTAGCCAAACTCGTTTCTGCGAAAAAAATAGGCTTTTTTATTGGCATCGGTGAAAAAATTTCTCAACATCAAGAACTTTTCAAAGATATTCCCCTGACAGCTTTTTACAAGGATACCGAAGAGTTTTTAAGCAAAGGTTTCTTCCAACAACTCCGAAATTGTGTGATTCTGATAAAAGGGGCAAGAAGATATGCTTTTGAGAAAATTGTGCAAAAATTAGAGTACAAAGCTCATAGAACTCTCTTAGAAATCAATTTGGACGCTTTGGTGCATAATTTGAATTTTTATCGCAGTCTTTTGAAGCCTGAAACTAAAATTATGGTAATGGTGAAGGCTTTTGCCTACGGCAATGGAAGTGTAGAAATTGCTAATTTACTCCAATTTCATAGGGTCAATTATTTGGCAGTAGCTTATGCAGATGAAGGCGTAGAATTGCGTAAAAATGGCATACACTTGCCCATTATGGTGATGAACCCTGCGAAAGAAAGTTTCGGCTTACTGGCTGAACATCAGTTAGAACCCACGGTGTATAGCTTTGAAATTTTACAGAAACTCATAGAATTTTGCGAAAATGAACAAATTAGTCTCAAAATTCATTTAGAATTTGATACAGGTATGCGGCGTTTGGGGTTTGAGCCACAAGAAAGCAATACGTTGCTTGCTTTACTACAAAATACACCATTCTTGAAAGTGGCTTCGGTAATGAGCCATTTAGCCGCCGCTGATGAAGAGCAACATGATGAGTTTTCACTCAAACAAATTCAGACTTTTCAGAAAGTTACGCAAAATTTGGAGAAAAAGTTATCTTACAAATTTTTAAGACACATTCTCAATTCGCCGGGCATTGTGCGTTTCCCTGAATATCAAATGGATATGGTGCGTTTAGGAATTGGCTTGTATGGAGTAGAAACAGGAGGAAAATTTCAGCAGAATTTACAACCCATTAGCAGACTGAAAACGGTGATTTCTCAAATCAAGACTATTTCTAAGAATGATACCATAGGGTATGGTAGAAAAGGCAAAGTAAGTCAAAAAACGCGTATCGGTATTATTGCCATAGGTTATGCCGATGGATTGAGCAGAGCTTTTAGCAATGGAGTGGGAAAAGTAAAAGTGCGAGGAAAATTAGTTCCTATTTTGGGCAACATATGTATGGATATGGCAATGATTGACCTTTCGCAAGTTCCCGAGGCACAAGTAGGTGATGAAGTGATTATTTTTGATGAAACTCATACTATTCAAGATTTAGCAAAAGCTATTGGC
>JANWZC010000240.1 GCA_025054975.1 Raineya sp. | reverse complement strand
TTGTAGAGGAAAAAGGTATTTACAGCATTGAGAATTTTCTTACGGCTCGCAGATTGATGTATTGGCAAGTGTATCTGCACAAAACCACTATCAGCACTGAGCAGATGATAATTCAGATTATTCGCAGAGCAAAATTTTTGGCTCAAAATGGTGAAAAAATTTTTGCAAGTCCTGCTTTGCAGTGTTTTATGGAAAATGAAGTACAATTTGCTGACTTTCAGAAAAATCCTGAGTATTTAGAAAATTATGCCCAATTAGATGATTACGATATTTGGGGAGCAGTAAAAATTTGGCAACACCATTCCGATAAGGTGCTTTCTACACTTTGCCGAATGATACTGGCACGCAGGCTTTTCAAGATTTTGCTCACCTCTGAAAAAATCCCTGCGGAACTTATCCAAGAGCGTCAGAAGGAAATACAAATTGCCTACAATCTAAGCAAAGAAGAAATAGAATATTTTGTAGTGCATGGCACTACGCTCAATATGGCGTATCAGGAAAAAAGCAATCCGATACTTATCCTAACGAAAAAAAAGGAGGTCTTGGATATTTCCCAAGCCTCCGATTTACCTAATATCAAGGCACTTACTAAAATTGTCAGGAAAAATTATTTAGCTTCGGCACAAGTGCATTCTACTTTTTAGTCATTTGTTCAGCTAATTTGATAGCCTCGTAAGCATTGATAATACCTCCTGTAATACAGAGGTCAGAAAGTTTTACTTTTTCGCCTTTTTCACCGGGTTTGTTGATGTCTTGCTCGTAGCGAATAGCCGATTTCATCAAGATTTCTTTTACTTGTACAGCAGTAAGTTCAGGATAATAAGACATCAAAAGAGCGGCTACCCCCGAAGTTGTAGGTGCTGCCATACTGGTACCGCTGGCATTTTTGTAGGTATTCTTATCAGGAACGGTAGAATAAATATCCACACCCGGAGCGAAAACATCTACTTTCGTTTTACCATAATTTGAAAAGTTCGCTACGAACTTGTCGTTGCTATTATGCCAGCTGGAAGCCCCAATTTCAAGCCAATTTTTAGCTTCGCCGCCATCAGCATAGTAGCGGTTAGGGAAATTTGGCTCTACTTCAAGATTTTTGGCATCGTTGCCTGCGGCATGAACTAACAAAACTCCTTTACTTTCAGCATACTTTACGGCTTCATCTACGAATTTTTTATTAGGTGAATACCCTTTGCCAAAACTCATATTGATAATGTGGGCACCATTATCTACTGCATAAAAGATGGCATTAGCCACATCTTTATCTCTTTCATCGCCATCGGGTACAGCACGAATAGGCATAATAAGTACATTATTAGCCACTCCCTTAATGCCCAAATTATTCTCTCGGTTAGCGGCAATAATTCCTGCTACGTGTGTGCCGTGAAAAGCATCGGGCCCTTTTACATCATTATTGCCATAGCCTTTTTCACGCAATTTCTTGGGATTGTCACCTACAATTTTACGAGGATTAAATTCAGGATTTAAGCCATTTTCCAAAGCCCCTTTGAGATTTTTTTCGTAATACTCCTCAATCTCTTCAGGTGAAGCTCCCATCAAAAAAGTAAAAAGAGCTTTGCTTTTTGCTTCTTTTAGTTTTACATCTGTATCAGGTAAAGCCATGACATTTTCTTTGGTCATGGGTTTTCCTGCAAGAGCCTTTTTGACTAGCATAATATCATCGTAAAAAGGCTTCAACTGCTCCATTTCATTTTTCTTTTCTTCTCTCTTCTCTTCTAACTCTTTTTTCACTTTTTCAAAATAGGCATATTCAGGGTCTTTGGGTTTGGGTTTTTTAAACTTTTTGGAAAGGCGAGCATATTCACGGGCTACTTCGTAAGAATCTTGATGTACGTTTTTACCATCTTTGCCTCCAATGAAATTCCAACCATTGACATCATCGACAAAGCCATTGCCGTCGTCATCTTTGCCGTTGTTGGGAATTTCTTTCGTATTTGTCCAAATTTTTCCTTGTAGGTCTTCGTGTTCAATATCTACACCTGAGTCAATTACAGCTACAATAATGGTACGTCCTTTTTTGTTTTTGAGAAGTTCTTCATAAGCTCTTTCGGTACTCACCCCCCTGACTTTATCTTTTTGGGGGTCTAGGTTAAACCAGTTTTCAGGAGCTTTTTCTTGGGCTTGGGCTATTACGCCACAAAATAGTAATACAGCGGGAACAAAAGTTTTTTTCATTCTGATATGGTTTAATTAAAATCACTGATAATTCAAAGGCTTTTAATTTATCCTGAACTTCAAACTGAAAGACTAATTCAATGTTTGAGCAAATTCTTCATAAAAACGCATAAGCGTATGTATTATTTTCTGCCGCCAAAGAAAAAACTCAAATACAAAGCGGCAAAAGTAGAATAATTCTTCACGGGGTCAGGCGTGAAATTAGCATTCAAAAGGGGCATTTGTTGGGAAAATACATCAACCACAAAACCTGCTTCCATACCTGTTAGACTGGTTTTGAAAGCACTAGTTTCAAAAGTCAAACCAATTTTGGCGTTAATTCCTGGAACAACTTTTATTTGTCCAAACCCTTCCCAATAGCTACCTCTGCCTTCAATACGTTCTTCGGTAAAAGGCACACCATACTTACTCTGAAAAAGGGCATCATCACCGAAATTATATTGATAAAAAGGAATATTGCGAGTTCGTTCTGAAAGAGAGCCACCGCCACTTCCGCCCGAAACATTATAGCGTATCATGTAAGGTTTCAGCAAACCTAAACTTAAACCTCCTGCAAAAACTGCATTGACTTGCACGCCTTCTTGGGGGGCTTTGCGAAAAAGTATAACATCTTTGCCAAATTGCAAACGCAAACTATATAGATAATTCTGTTTGCCTCTCACGAAAGCCTGTCCTCCACTTACTCCTGAAACCGAAAAACGATATTCTTGTGGGTGGCGAATGCCAACAAGTTCAATGGTGTAAGTAGTATTAACACGAGGATTTTCTGTCACTTTGCCATACTTGAAGCTAACACCACCAGGAAAATTAGCATTTGTGTTGATATTGATACCAAAAGTAAATTCTTTGGTGAGTTCATCTTCTAAGATGCTTTGTGCTTGAAGATGAAACGGAAACAACACAATTACACTATATTTTAGGAACTTATACATCGTTTTTCGTAAAATTTAACCTATAAGGAACTTTCCTTATAGGTTTTGCAGTGAGATTTTATTTTTTCACCTGCCTTGTCCAGGTGGCGGTTCTACCAATACCTGTGCCGGGAATTTTACCTTTCAAGTTTATAGTATTTTCATCAACCATAGATACATCACAGGTATAAGTGTTACCACTCTTAGGGTCATAGATACGAGCATCATCCCCCCCCCACTTTTTAGAGCCTTTGTATTCAAGATTTATGAGATTAACAAGTCCCTTAATAGGCTT
>JANWZC010000023.1 GCA_025054975.1 Raineya sp. | reverse complement strand
AGGTTTTGGTATGGGTATTCCATCTACTCCTTTACCTGTACAACTTGTAGATTTTTCAGCTCAAACACAAATTGAAAGCATACGTCTTACTTGGAGAGTAGCCAATGAATTGAACATTGAGCGTTATGTTGTAGAAAAAAGCTACAATGCCCAAGAATTTTTTGCAATCGGTACAGTGAATGCTCAAAATGCTGAAATTTATACCTTATGGGACAATAACCCGAAATTTGGCAAAAACTACTATCGTTTGCGTGTAGAAGAAGCAGGCAAAGTTTCATACAGCAATATCGTAGTAGCTGAATGGGGTAAAGGAGCAAGTATTTCGGTTTATCCTGTGCCTGCCAGCGAAAAAATTTATCTTGACATAGCAAGTTTTGAAAATACACCTGTGCAAATGCGTTTAGTGAACGCTTTGGGGCAAGAAGTATTTGCTGAAACTCAAAATTTGACTATCAAGCAAGATTATCGCAGAGAAATTAACATTACTACACTTGCCCGAGGTATGTATATTTTGGAGGTAACCACACTCAAAAATAAACAGACTTTCAAGATTGTAGTTCAGTGAAATCACATTAAACAGCAAAGCGACACACATTTTTGTAGTGTCGCTTTTTTTATGAAAAAATTTTAGGTAGTGGTTTCAAAATAATGATGATTATGTTTTGATATCTATAATGCTGTTTAGCCTTTCAATTTCTAATAGATTTTTTAGCTCAATTTACAACATCAATGCTAATATACCAGAACTTAAATTTCAACAAAATTCATTCAAACAGAGGCACATATTTAGTGTGTCTCATTTTTTATGTATCTTTGCCAAAACGTAACAAAAAATCTACTTCAAGAGTTTTTTGAGCAAATCGTAAAAGCATGAAAAAATACCAGTTGCGAGTGAAGGCTATCACTCACGAAACTTCCGATACTATCCGTGTAACTTTTGAAAATACCTCCAATGAGCCAATGCATTACAAAGCAGGGCAGTTTCTTACGCTCAATTTATCAATAGCGGGGCAAACGTTTCGTAGGGCTTATTCGCTAGCAAGCTCGCCTTTTACCGACCAAGATTTGCAAATAGCTATCAAAAGAGTAAAAGACGGCAAAATTTCCAATCTGCTCAACGATAGCCTCAAAGTAGGCGATATTTTGGAAAGTCTTGAACCTATGGGGGTTTTTACCCCTGAAATCAAACCTGAAAACGCTTTGCAGTATGTTTTTTGGGCAGGGGGGAGCGGTATTACGCCGATAATGTCTATGATAAAATCTATTTTGCACCAAGAGCCTAAAAGTCGTATCTTGCTGGTGTATGCCAGCAGGAACGAGGAAAGTATTATTTTCAAGCAAGAACTAAATCAGTTAGAAGCTCAAAATCCTACCCGTTTGCGTATCATACACATATTGAGCCAACCACTCAACTGTTGGAAAGGCTTTGTAGGTAGGTTAGACCGAGCTAAAATAGAGCAAATTTTTGCAGAAATTCCCCAAGACCTACCTCTTTCGCAATGGATGTGCGGACCTGCGGGTATGATGGAAACTATTGAGGCTTTTTGCAAAGAAAAAAATCTGCCTCTGCCCCGAAAAGAAAGTTTTACGGCTTCTATTGAAGAATCGGCTCAAAGAAAACTTGACGAAAATAACGGAAAAATTGTAGAAAGAGAGGTTACCGTGAAGTATGACGGCGAAACTTATCGCTTCAAGGTTGCACCTAATCAGAGCATTTTGGAGGCGGCTTTGGCTTTGGATATTGATTTGCCGTATTCGTGTCAAAGTGGGCTTTGTACGGCTTGTATGGGCAAATGTGTTTCAGGCAAAGTAATGATGACCGAAGATGATTGCCTAACCGACCAAGAAATCCAAGATGGCGTTGTACTGACTTGTGTAGCTCATCCACTTTCCGATGATGTAATTATTGAAATTGACTGAAATCAATCAAAGTTATTCCAAACTCTGGTTGTGGTCAATAATATGATGAATATTTAACGAAATAGATAATGAAATTTTACTTTTGTATTGTATGCAATTAACGATAAAAGTAAAAGTTCTCCTTGTCTTAAGACAAAGGTAGTAAAAAGTACCTGTAAAAAACAAGATACAAAATTTTTTGTGTAGAAATTGTGATAAGCAGTTTCGGAGCCATTACATGTATTTGGTAACTGATTCTGTTATTAAATACTTGATAATCAGTATGGTATTGAGGAACTCAGGGATAAGAGATATAAAAAAGGTATTGGGAGTAAGCCGTAGTATGTATGCTTGGTCAAGCGGCAAAGGCGAGCCAGTATGAAAGCGAAATGTTATACTGAATGAAAAAATGAAAAGTGGTTTTGAGGAGAGGAGAGTCAAAATCACTATTTTGGTCGTTGAGCGAAGCCAAAACACTAAAAAATGGTACAAAACCAAACTTCTTTGAGTATGATTATAGATTTTGAAAATCTTGCAAAAAAGATTTTCTTGCAGAAACTTGGAAAGTGTATTGATTTTTTCGTAACTTTGATATTGCTTGCATTTCAAATCTGAAAATACTTATGGCTTTTCAAGGACGCAATTCTGAACCTTTTTTATTGAAAGAAATTTTGGAAAAAATTATTAGGCAATTCCCCCAGAAAAATCATTGGGACCAGTTGAATATTAAAAGTATTTGGCAAAGCGTAATGGGAAAACCCATTGCGGAGCAAACACAAAACATTTATATCAAAGGAGATAAATTATTTGTAAAAATCACTTCCTCTGTACTTCGGCAAGAGTTGATGATGCAAAAGAGCAAAATCAAAAATCTAATCAATGAAAAAATGAACAGCGAATTAGTCAAGGAAATACATTTTATTTAAGTAACACGCAAGCAAAATATCTTTTCAGTCCTTTAACACCTAATTTTTAACTTCATTATGCTTCACTACGAGAAATTTACACTATCTAATGGCTTAAAAGTTTTGGTACATCAAAATAAAAATGTGGGCATTGCAGTATTCAATTTGCTCTACAATGTGGGAGCCAAAGACGAAAACGAGGACAAAACAGGCTTTGCACATCTATTTGAGCATTTGATGTTTGGTGGTTCGGTGAATATCCCTAATTTTGATGAACACTTACAGCAAGTAGGAGGGGAGTGTAACGCCTTCACTTCCAATGATATAACGAACTATTACATTACGCTACCTGCTCAGAATTTGGAAACGGCTTTTTGGTTGGAGTCGGATAGAATGCTATCGCTTTCTTTTGATGAGCAAGTATTAGAAGTGCAGAAAAATGTGGTTATAGAGGAGTTTAAGCAACGCTATCTCAATCAGCCTTATGGGGATGTATGGTTGAAATTACGTCCTTTGGCATATCAGAAGCATCCTTATCGCTGGGCGACGATTGGCAAGGATATTAGCCATATTGCACAAGCCACTATGCAAGATGTCAAGGACTTCTTTTTCCGTTTCTACCGACCCAATAATGCTATTTTGTGTGTAGCAGGCAACGTATCAGTAGATGAAGTAGAGCGTTTAGCTCGCAAGTGGTTTGAGCCTATTGAGGCAGGTGAGCCTTATCAAAGAAATTTGCCTCAAGAACCTAAACAACAAGAAGCACGTTTTGTGGAAGTTTCGGCACAAGTGCCTTTGGAGGCTCTCTACAAAGCCTATAAAATGCCTGCTCGTCTGCACCCCGATTTTGAAACTGCCGACTTGATTAGTGATATACTCGGCAGAGGCAAATCATCAAGGCTCTATGAGAATTTGGTAAGGAAAAAGCAAATTTTTACGGATATTTCAGCATACATCACTAATTCAGTTGATGAGGGTTTATTGGTGGTACAAGGCATGGTCAATCCTGAAATTTCTTTATCAGAGGCAAACCAAGCAGTTGAGAGCGAAGTTCAAAGGCTTTTGCAGGAAGGAATAAGTGAAAAAGAATTGCGAAAAGTACAGAACAAAGCTTTTTCTACTTATCTTTTTGCCAAAATGGAGGAATTAGAGGTTGCTATGAATTTATGTTTCTTTGAAATGCTTGGCGATGCCGAAAAATACAATCGCTACGAGCAAGATATTTTTGAAATTACACCTGAACGTGTTCAAAGGGTTGCCCAAGACATTTTGCAACCTAATCAATGTTCAACACTATTTTACAGAATAGCAGGGTAGAACTTTACACAAACCTCCGCCGATAAATGCCCAAAAAACAATGTCCTCGTTGCAATTCGCTCAATGTTATTAAAAGTGGCATTGTAGCTCAAAGACAACGCTTTCGTTGCAAGGATTGCAACTATTTTTTTACCGTTCAGAAGCAAGGTAAACAAATTGATAATTATTACGTGGTTAAAGCCTTGCAGTTGCATTTGGAGGGAGTGAGTTATCGGGAAATTGAGCGAATTTTAGGTATTAGTCATGTATCGGTAATGAATTGGGTTCGGAAATATAAAATCAAACAGCCTGAAAATTATGAATATCACCCCACCTATAAAATTTTTAATCATCAGGAGTTGGCAGAATTTATGCAAAATGCGGCAAATCTGAAAGGAGCAGGTATGATAATCACCGAAATAGGAGATAAGTTTATGCTTATCAAGTGGGAGCGTTTTCGGAAAGAAAAATAAGTTTTTATTGGTAGTAATTAGATTTTTTTGTAACTTTGCACTCCTGAAAAAATTTCAACTTCTTGGAGAGGTGCCCGAGTGGTTGAAGGGGCACGCCTGGAGAGCGTGTATGCGGGAAACCGTATCGTGGGTTCGAATCCCATCCTCTCCTCACTTTTCTGTCGCATTCTTGTAATGAAAAGGTATCATCATAATCTCTTCTTGGGGCTTTGAGTTGTTTAAGCTACTATGTTGTTTTTTCCAAGAAAAGCTGTTACGATTTCTGTTAATAGCTTCTAAAACTGCTTTATCACATTCAGGGTGCAAGCCCTTGACTATCTGTACATTCTGTATTTTCCCATTTTCATCAATCCGAAAACTAACAATAATATTTCCCTGTAACTTCTTTTCAAGAGCCACTTTCGGATAAACAATACTTGCCATAACTAATTTCTTGAAAACACTAATTTCCGAAATATCATTATCAGAATTAGTGTAGCGAGCTACTTCTCTTTTAGTTTTTAGTTTTACAAAAAACATTGCAACCGCCACAATAATTGAACCAATTACAATAGCTAAAAGTGCGGCACCGAACATAGAAAGGTTTTAGAGCAAAGATAGTTGAATTCTATCAAAATATCAAACTACCCCAAAGAAAGGAAGGTAGCAATGTTACCTTCCTTATCCCCAGAGTTTTACACATAAGTTTTTGAGAGCAAGGTTTGAATAAATTTTTATTGAAATCTTTGATACAAATCTGTTAGATATTTTCTTGCAAAGAAATGACTTTCATCAGTTATAGGGTTGATTTTTATTTCATCACTTGAATCCAACCCTTACAAGTTGCACCCGAAGGGGCTTGATATTGATAATAATACAAACCTGCTACAATTTCTTTCTGCGTTCCCCATTCATTTTGATAGTTATCTGTTTTGTAGATAGGTTTGCCCCATCTGTTCCAAATAGTAAGTTTGGCTCCTCGCTCTTCAATTACAAAAGTATCGTTAATGCCATCGTTGTTAGGCGTAATAATGTTCGGTGGGATACGCAAAGAAGGTACTTCAAATTCCCTTTGCACAACTTTCTGACATTTCCGACTCGCATACGAAAGCGTAACCGTGTAGCTTTGCCCCTGCTGGTCGTTTTGGTTGGGGAAAGTGTAAAGCGGTGGTTCAATGCCTTGTAGTACAACGCCATTGCTGAGCGTCCAGGTAACTTTATCATCAGTTATGTCTAAAAGCAAGCTATCGGGAACAATCAATCTGAATTTGACACTATAAGGCGAAAAACAATCTTTTACTAAACGTACTTCGTAATCTAACTCGGGTAACTCATCCACCTTCACAACCACTTTTCTTTGAGCCGTGCAACTATCATTTTGAAGTAGCAATGTGTAGGTTATATCGCTCAATGGAGTAGCAATAGGATTAGGAATATTCGGATTATTGAGATAAGTGGAAGGTGTCCATTGATAAGTTACTGCACCGCTTGCCGAAAGTTGTATGCTCGTACCTTTGCAAACCGAAACACTATCCGTAATTACAAAGCCTGGAATAGTTATATCGTATTTTTTTTCAACCACCAAAGGTGATTTGCAAGAGGCATTATTGAAAATGGTGAGGCGTATTGTGTAAATACCTCCTTTGGTGAAATCAAAGTAAAAACTTCGTTGGGTATTTTGTGAGAAAATAAGATTACCATTTTCATCAAAAATTTGCCACAAGAAACTTTTTTCACCAATAGAAAGATTTTGGAAAAATAACCTATCTACACACACAACACTATCTTTCTTGATAACAGCAAAGCCATTTTTGGGGTCAAGGGCTTGAAAATCGGCAAAAATGTCAAAAGCAATCTTAAAGGCGGCATTGTTGCAATTCGTGCTACCATTATTTCTTGCCCAAGCCCCTGCGGTAGTAGGAAAGCCATTCGTACCCCTGCAAGAAGCACAAACTACATGGTAGATAGTGCCGTCTTTGGAAAAACGACTAGTACCCCCATCTACGTGGTCGCCATTTTCATCATTTGAATTTTCACCAAAGAAAGTAGCATAAATCAAATCTTGCATATCTTTGCGATATACAGCCAAATAAAAATCACTGCCATTGACACTGGTTCTGCGAATAGCATCCGCTGTAGTTGGCATATTTCGTACATCGCTACCGCTGTTGTTGCCCCCTGAATTTCTATTAACATTTCCTCCCCAGCCTGCAATGTAGATATTTCCGCAATTATTATCAGTTACTACCATGAAAGCCGTAGGAGAAATATCAGGATTGCCATCGCCTGCCCCTATACGCGTACTCCAAAGTGAAGTGGTTAGGTTGGCATTGATTTTATGAATAAATTGCCCACTATTAGGGTTGTTATACACACCTGCACTGATAGGGTAATTCCCAAAAGTTTGTCCGAAAGCATATACATTTTGTTCGGCATCTAAATCAATCAAGAAAACCATATCAGCGGCAGTAGTACCCAGATAAGTGGCTTGTAGTAATGTTCCTGTGGGAGAGAATTTTGCAATAAAGCCATCATCGCTACCTCGTGCGGTTGCGTGCATTCCACCTGTGGTGGCAGGAAAATTATTGCTGGTAGTAGCTCCTCCCACATATACCTCACCTGCACTATTGGTTTTGATAGAAAGAGCGAAATCTAAGCCATTACCGCCTAAATAAGTTCCCCACAAGTAATTCAAGTTCTCGTCCATTTTCACTACCAAGCCGTCTTGCGAGCCTTGCAAAGAACCTGAAATCCCCAAAATAGTGTTAGAACGCGTAGTAGAAGCTATATACACGTTTTTGTTGTCATCAGTGTAAATATCGCCACGCAGTTCGTCTCCGTAGTTATGAATAAAAGTTGTGGCAGGGAGTTTAATTCCGTCATTACCGCTTCCACCAATCAGACGAGAACGATTGAGTGAGCCATTCGGATTGATTTTCATTACAAAAATGTCGCTTCCGTTAGTGTATTCATTACCTAAAAGATTTACATTGCTTCCTCCTTGAAAAGTTTGCCCCATAGTAATAGGAAAGTTGGTAGAAGAGGTCGTTCCCAAGATTAGCAAGCGGTTATCCTTATCTACTACCAAACTATGAGCTACTTCTGAACTATTACCCCCAATGAAAATAAGTTGTTCCAAAGTAGTTCCCGTGGCATTATAGCGAAAAATCGCAATATCACTGCGTAAATCTTGGTCGTTCAAGCCACCTGGACCTATCTTAATAGCTCCTGTAAAACGTGGAAAATCAGTTCCGTAGGTAGTTCCTGCTGAATAGAGTTTGCCGTTGTTATCAAAAGTTGCTGTATTACCCCAATTATCAGAACGCCCTCCTGAATATGTAGAAAAAATAAGTTCAGGGTCTATGATGAGTGGATATTCGCGGTTGTAACCATTTGGAAAGTAAAAACTTACTACATTTTTTTTGAGTACAAATTCAGTAGCTACTTCTACTTTTCTGCCTTCAACAATTTGATAGCTGTAAGGTTTCTTTTCATACACATTGCCTACCGAAGTTTTAATTTCCAAAGTGCCGTCAGGTAGTATATTAACCGCCTCAGCATATTTGATTTTCATTTGAATTTTACGTACATCGGCTTGGGGTTTTACGATAAATTCATATTTCAGGTTATCTCCGTTGCTGAAAATGCGGTAGTCAATATTTTTGTAGAGATTGTGATAATACAATTCTTGATAACTTTTCACATTAGTTGCCCAATGTTTAGGGTTATTGCCCTTGTAGAAAAAATAACTTTCAGGATTGCTTCTACGAGGTTCTATACGTGCATTAGGATTTGCCTTCAAAAAATCTACCACAAAACTATGAGCCGCAATACCTTTTTGAGCTTCTTCGGGGTGTAAATGGGGGTGTTTATGGTGAAACAAGGCTTTGCCGTCATAGAAAGCATATTGCAAAGCATTGGCATAAGCATATAAGTAGCCACTGTTCAGTTCGGCTCGGTAACGCAAAGTATCTTCCCACTGACCTACATTCTCCACAAAACGAATAGAGTTATCAGTTTCGAGGGCTACTTGCTTGAAATTTTGAGCCATTAAACTCTGAACAATGGCACAAAAACCAAAACAAAAGTATTTGAAGATGTTCATTATTATCAAGTTTTCTACAAATGTAAGAAAAAGCAAAAATCAAGCCAATACAAGAAACATCTTTTCTGTAACAAAGTTTGCAATTTGCATAAAAATACTCATTTTTGAAGCCCATTATACCAACATACTTTTCAATGGAGCATTTGACTTACAGCTTAATAGAGTATTTTAGGACAAAATTGGTTTTTCTACTTCCCGAAGTAGTTTTGTTTGTTGGCTCAAATATTTTGCTCTTGGCTTCTCTTTTTGAAAAAAAATATCATCATAGAATTTGGTATGGAAATTTATTGGTGTGTTTGTATGTTTTAGTACTGGGGCTTGCAATTTTCTACACTTATCAGCTTCCCGAACTTTCTTCTCAGATTAACTTCCGCAGACTTATTTTGTTTTCTGCCCTGCTAATGGCAATTTGTTTTCCCAAACCACGCTCCATAGTGCAGAACAGATTTTTGGGAGAGTATTATTTTTTACTTTCTGTGTCGGTTTTGGGATTTATGGTTATGCTCACGGCAGAAGAGTGGCTAACGTTAGTCATTTCATTAGAACTCTCTGCTGTAGCCTTGTATGTGTTGGTAATACTTGCTTGGCGGAAAAGTAGTTTGGAGGGAACACTCAAATACCTACTTTTTGGTGTGATGGCTTCTGCTATCATGATTTATGGTATTTCTTGGCTCTATGGCTTACAAGGTGGCAATTTGAATTTTGAGAACATTACTTGGAAAATTGATAACAAAAATTTGGCTTATGCAGCTTTTATACTTGCTATTTCAGGCTTTTTGTTGAAAATTTCTGCTTTTCCTTGGCATATTTGGACTCCCGATGCTTATCAAACAGCTCCTACGGCAGTGGTAGCCTTTTTGGCAACAATTCCTAAAATTGCTTCCATAGTCATAATCTACAAACTTTTTAGTTTCTACCAACCACTTTTGCCCGCTTTATCAGAATTGATTGTTTTCATAGCATTGGTGAGTATTGTTTTGGGCAATTTAGTAGCTTTTTGGCAAAAAAATCTGAAAAGAATGCTTGCGTATAGTTCGGTGGCAAATGCAGGTTTTTTGCTGGTGGCTACAAGTATGCAAAAAAGTAGTGATGAAAAAATTTTGATTTTCTTTTTGCTCGTATATGTGCTTGCAAATTTTCTGTTATTCTTACTTGCCGAATATTACGAACAGAACTATCAGATTACTGAAATTGAGCAATTTGCAGGAATAGGGCAGAGGCATATTGGGTTGATGTTGGCTATGTTATGGGGCTTTCTGACACTTGCAGGATTACCTCCTACGGCAGGTTTTACGGCTAAGTTACTGCTATTTTCATTGCTTTGGGAAAAGTACAAGACATTGCAGTTGGATATTTATGTATGGTGGCTCGTGATAGGTTTATTGGGTACTTTTTTAGCACTTTTTTACTATCTGAAAGTTCCTTTTCAAGCCTTTTTCAAACAAGCTAAAAATTATCAACAAACGAAAAAAAACTTACACTTGTACATTACGATTACCTTTCTTGCTATTTTGATTTTGCTTTTATTTTTCTATCCTTTTTTGCTTTTTAAGTAAGTTTTTCTATCTTGCCTTCTACAAAGCCGATAGTTCACTATGACAGAAGAGATACTTAAAGCCCTTATGCAACTTTTTGGCATTACGGCTTCTTTGGAGGGAACCCAACCCACGTACAGATATTTGGTAGAAAATTTTTTGCAAGAACATTTAAGTCGAGAGCAAGTACATAAATACTTACTCATCTTTGAAGAGTTTTCCAAACTACGCACCGTTGAAACTGATGATAGTGGTGTAAAACTTACCAGTACGCGTATTTCTTCACGTATGCTTGTGATATGTACGCATATCAATCAAGAACTTACGCAGCAGCAAAAATTAGTGGCTCTTATCAAAATGATTGAACTTATTGCCGCTGATGGTGAAATTAGCCCTAATGAATGGGAATTTATTCATACGGTTGCCTCTATTTTCAATTTTGAGCAAAGTGAAGTTGAAAATTTTATCAATTTCATCACCATTGACTACATTGAACAACACTTTTTAGAGAATACGCTTTATATTACTCCTTTTGAAAACATTCATTACGACTATCATTTATATCAGCCTCATTTACAAGGATTTATGTTGATTTTGCGAGTGCCAAACCTAGAAACTTATATTTTCAAGTACATCGGTGAGCAGGATTATTACTTGAATGGTTTCTTGCTTAAAAACAGAAATATCTACTTTCTTTCGCCGGGCAGTGTTATCCGAGGAGGACGCATAGAAGGCATTTATTACAGCGATATTGTAAGCATTTTTCGCAAAACCAAACAAGAACAGAGTATTTATTTGGAAGTTCGGAATGTTAGTTTTTTGTTTGCTGGCAAGAAAAATGGTGTTAGGAATATTTCTTTTACAGAAACAGGAGGCAAACTTTTAGGAATAATGGGCGAAAGTGGAGCAGGTAAATCTACCCTTTTAGAAGTTTTGAATGGAAATTTTAAGCCTCAAAGCGGTAAAGTGCTTATCAACGGGTATGATGTTCATCAAGAAAAATTAGAGGGAATCATAGGTTATGTTCCCCAAGATGATTTGCTTATAGAAAATTTGAGTGTATATGATAACTTATACTATGCGGCAAAGCTGAGTCTGGGAAATTTGAGTGAAACAGAAATAGAAAATAGAGTAGAAGAGATTTTGCGAAATTTAGGCTTGCAAGAAGTGGCACATTTACAGGTTGGTTCGCCTTTGGAACGTACCATTAGCGGAGGACAACGTAAAAGGCTCAATATTGGCTTGGAATTGTTGCGAAAACCTGCTATTCTTTTTGTGGATGAACCTACTTCGGGGCTTTCTTCACGCGATTCGGAAAATATCATGGATTTGCTCAAAGAATTAGCTTTGGAGGGCAAATTAGTAGTGGTGGTGATACATCAGCCTTCGGCTACGATTTTCAAAATGTTTGATAAACTGCTAATTTTAGACACAGGAGGGTATCCAATTTACTACGGCAGTCCGATTGATGCTGTGCCATATTTTCGCAAACACGCTCGGCAAGTGAGCAGAAGTCAAAGCGAATGTAGTGAATGTGGCAATATTGATGTAGGACAAATTTTTGATATTGTTTCTGCTAAAATTGTCAATGAATATGGACGTTTCACCGAAAAACGTAAAATCTCACCCCAACAATGGTTTGAAATCTACCAACAACAACAAAAAGAGCAGCAGGAAAAATCAGAAACCATTCCTAAATTTGAAATTCTAAATATTCGTTTGCAAAAACCTAATCATTTGAAGCAATGGTGGTTGTTTTTGAAAAGAGATTTGAAAAACAAAGTAAATCATTCTCAATACCTACTTGTCAATTTACTGCAAGCCCCTTTATTGGCATTTGGTTTATCGTATGTAAATCGCTATCACGAGGCAGGAAAGCCTTACTACTTCGGAGAAAATGAAAATATCCCTGCGTATATTTTTATTGCTATCATTGTAGCACTTTTTTCGGGTTTAGTGGGTAGTGCTGAACAAATCATTAGTGATAGGAAAATACTCAAACGAGAGGCTTTTTTGCATCTGAGTCGTAATAGTTATCTGCTTGCCAAAGTTGCAGTGCTTTTTTTATTATCTTTTTTACAAACTTTGGCTTTGGTGTGGATAGGAAATTGGGTTTTGGATATTAGAGGAATGGGTTGGCAATATTTTGCGGTACTTTTTTCCTGTTCAGCTTTTGCCAACGTGTTGGGTTTGCTGATTTCTGATGCTTTCAAATCAGCCATTACGGTGTATATTCTGATTCCTTTACTATTGATACCGCAGCTAGTTTTGGGAGGCATCGTAATACGTTTTGATAAAGTCAATCCAGATTTTAAGTTTTCTGCCCAAGACCATATTCCTTGGTTTTCCGAACTTTTGGCTTCACGTTGGGCTTTTGAAGCTCTTATGGTGGTGCAATTCAAAGATAATCGGTACGAAAAACCGCTTTACACTTATGATAAAATCATTGCAACTGCTGAATATAAAAAAGTTTTTTATCTACCTGAATTACAGAAACTTTTGGCACAAGCGAAAAGTAATCCTTATCAATCGGGTAATATTTTTAGACTTATCCGCAATGAATTAACTAACGAATTAGAGCAAATTGATAGAAAAGAAATTCCAAGTCTTTTTGCCTTGACCGAATCTAAAAATATTGTAGGTACTTATGCCCAAATTGAAAAGATTTTCTTAAAAATTCGCAAATATTATAAAGAAGAACAACAACTCGCCCAGAAAGCCAAAGATGAATTTCTACGTAAAAACCCTACTTACCAAAATCTACGTAAAGATTATCACAATGAAGCATTAGCTCGTTTGGTGAAGCAATTAGATAGCGAACAGAAATTGGTTGTTCTTGAAAAACACATTGAGCCTATTATCAACGCTGTTTATATTGATTCGCAAGATGTTTCTGCTCATTTTTTTGCTCCTAATAAACAATTTGCAGGATATACCATTAGCACTTTATACTTCAACATTGCTGTTTTATGGATAATGGTGATTGTAACCTATTGGTTATTGTATTTTCGCTGGTTGGCTTATTTTGTGAAATGGTTGGGGAACACTTTGGGGAAAATAAAAACCTAATTTGGCAAAACTGAATAAAATTATCTACTTTTGGAATATTTTCAGTGAAACACCTTTAATC
This sequence comes from Raineya sp., assembly GCA_025054975.1. GTDB lineage: Bacteria > Bacteroidota > Bacteroidia > Cytophagales > Thermonemataceae > Raineya. The sequence continues at coordinate 7,107 of JANWZC010000023.1, read as the reverse complement.
TTGCCTAATTACAAGGCTATGAAAATTTACTTTTTAGTTTTGCTACTTTTCAGCACTTGGGGAACTTATGCTCAAACTTCTGCTCGTAAGTATGCTATACAATTTTTACGAGTTCATTCACCTGAACACGCCTATTTGTTACAAAAGTATTATCAAACTAACTCTATTGTACATTTGCCCAGTGCTACTATCAATATTGGTAGGCATTTGGATTTTATGATTTATCTGACTGATACCACTCACAGGGATGTTATCATTCACGAAATTCCCTTAATGATTCATGAAATTTATCACGATTATGCCCGCCGTGGAGCTTATAAATTTTTGGAAGAAAATCCGAAATTTTTTGAAGCAGGCAAAGAGTATTTACTTTTTTATTTTGATGAAACCAAAGAGCTACTTGCGGAAGTTTTTACGACATTTCCCGCCCATGAAATTGCCAAAATCATTCCTAACAATTTACGCGAAGAACGTTATAAAACTTTTATTGATACCAAAAATCTTGCTCTGCTACCACAAAAAAACGGATTTTTCGGTCTTTTAGATGAATGGAATGCTTTTTTTCATCAGACTTGGGTAGCCTTCGAAAGCAAAGAATTCTACGAAAGAGAATCTTTCCAAGATGCAAAACACTGGGAAGGGTATTTTTCTAACTATTATGATAGTTATCACGCTTATGTAGAGTTCAAGTATTACATTCTGAAATACCTGCAATATGCCAAATACAAGCACCCTCAAACTTATGAAAAAATTATCTTAAACTCGCAAATAAAAACTATTTACAAGGAAATTGATAGACGCTTCAAGAAAATTTTAGATGACTTCAATCATTACAGACCGCTGGTAATAAACTTTTTGGAAAAAAAAGGAATTCAACTTTCCGAAGAAGTGCATAATGGACATACTATTTTATTCATTATGGGCATAGGGGTGGATACCCAAGATAGAATTTTCAAATTGTACGAGAAAGCCTTAGAAGATGATGAACTTAAAAATATTGATTTTCAATTAAAACATTAGAGTAAGTTTGCTTTTCATTTTTTGAAATGTTTTGAGGTAATACAAGTGAAGTCCTCAAATTCGCTTCATAATGTAGGTCAAAAATCTTTTTCCCAATGGATTTAGAACATATCAGCAAGGTAGAGCTAATAGCCGAAATTGAGCGTTTGCGTAAAATGGTAAGCGAAGACCTTATCCAAGAACTGCAAGAAAGTAACGCCGCCTTGCAAGATTTATTTGATAATTCCAACGACCTGATTTTTGTCTGCAACACAGAAGGCAAAATTTTGTTTGCCAATCGTATTTTTACGCAAAAGTTGGGTTACACGCTCAACGAACTGCCTTCACTGAATTTTCGTGAGTTAATTTCTCCTCAACATCGTTTTTCGTATTTGCGTCAGTTGAGTTTGCTTTTAGCGGGTGAAGAAGTGCCTAAATTTCAGATGGTTTTGCTCAATAAGCAGAAACAGAAAATTTATCTAAAAGGTAAAGTAAGCATTCGTTTTGAGGAAGGTAAGCCTGTGGCTTTGCGGGGCATTATGTACGATACCACCGACAAAGTTCGCATAGAAGCCGAACTGATGAGCCAAACAGCCCGCTTGAAAGCTATTTTTGAAAGTGGCTCGCATATCATGTGGTCGGTGAATAGGAAACGAGAATTTACGGCTTTTAATCAAAATTATGTGAAGGCATTGCAAATTCAATACGGAATTACCCCTAAAATCGGAGAAAATTTAGATAATCTACGTGCCGCATTAGAAAAAGACGGCTTGCGAGCCTTTTGGAAAGAAAAAATGAAAAAAGCCTTTGCAGGCGAAATGCAACATTTTGAAGTAAAGGCTCGCGATATCAATGGCAATACCGTGTGGCAAGAAGTATATCTGAATCCTATTCTCTTACCCGATAATACGATTGAGGAAGTTGCCGCTATTGCTCACGATATTACCGAGAATAAAAAAATTCGTGAAAGTCTGCAAAAAGCCAAAGAATTTGCCGAACAATCTCTGAAAGTCAAAGAGAGTTTTTTAGCCAATATGAGCCACGAAATCCGAACGCCTATGAATGGCATTATTGGTATGATTGAACTTTTGAGCCTTACGCCACTCAACGAAATTCAAAAAGAATATGTAGAGACACTAAAAAAAGCCTCGCAAACACTCTTGCATATTCTCAACGATATTCTTGACCTTTCTAAAATTGAAGCAGGTAAAATGCGACTTTTTCCTAAAAGTACGCATTTTCGCCAAACTATGCAGAAAGTTTATGATTTGTTTTTGCCCCAAGCCAAACAAAAACAAAATACACTCACTTTGCAAATAAGCAGTCAAATTGCTGAATGCTTGGAAATTGATGAAACTCGTTTTATTCAAATTCTTTCAAATTTAGTTGCCAATGCTATTAAATTCACCGAAAAAGGAGATATTGTGATTTTAGCAGAAGTACTTGAAAATCAGAATAATAGACAAAAAATAAAAATCAGTGTAATAGATACGGGTATAGGAGTTTCAGAGAAAGACCGAGATAAACTTTTTCAGTATTTTAGTCAGGTGGATAGCTCAGTGGCGAAAGCACAAGGCGGTACAGGCTTGGGATTAGCTATTTCCAAACAACTTGCTCAAATGATGAACGGAGAGATGAATTATTTACCTAATCCGAAAGGCAAAGGAAGTATTTTTTATTTTACGTTTGAGGCTCAAATAAGCAATAAAATTTTTCAAGAGAATGCACCAAATATTATTTGGCAGACTTTGGAAAAACCACTCAAAGTGCTTTTAGTAGATGATAATGCTATCAACAGAAAAGTAGCAACCGAAATGCTAAAAAGTTTAGGGGCTGTGGTACATTCTGCTGAAAATGCTTTGCAAGCCTTTGAACTGCTTACCAAAGAAAATTTTGAAGTGGTTTTTTTAGATATTCAGATGCCTGAAATTGATGGTATAACGGCTTTGCACCAAATCCGAAAGATGAATCTGTCTTATCGTCCTCGTGTTATTGCCCTTACGGCTTATGCTATGCAAGAAGATGAGCAGAAACTCCTTGCCGAAGGGTTTGACGATTATCTTGCAAAACCTGTTCGTCCAGAGACTTTATATCAAAAGCTAACTCAACAAAATCCTATAATTCCAACCGAAAGTAGCTCAACAGCGGCATGGATAGATGAAAAAACTTGGAATTCTTTGGTTGCACTTACAAGTAAAGAAATGGTTTTAGAGAGTTTGCAAGAATGTATTTCAGAAACGCAAATACAAATTTCTGAAATTCAAGAACTTTTGACCAAAGAAAATTTTGCAGAAATACCTAAAATTTTGCACACTATCAAAGGAGCAACGGCTACATTAGGTTTAAGTCGTTTTGCTGAAAAAACCGCCTGGACTGAAAAACAACTCAAAGAACAACCTCATACGAATTGGAAAACTATTTTGCAGGAATGGGAAAGAGAATGGGAAGGGTTCTTGAAATTTTACCAAGATACAAAAAAACTAGAAAAGTAATTTTTAGCAAATCTACAATCCTTACTTGACTATTTGGTATATTATTTTGAGAATAATAGGTTAGCTAATGAAATAAATATTGCAACTACTAACATTATTAAAAGTATGATATTGATTGTTTCTTGATGTTTAATTTTTCTCTCAATATGAAATAAAATTTCATCTCTATCACTTTTTTGTTTGTCAGTTGTTTTAATTTCCTCCAAGATTTCATCTATAATTGTCTGTTTTTTTAATATCTCATAGAGTTTATCTTCAAAAGATTCAAGACTTTTAATCTTTTCAGTAATTGAATGTAAGGTATCACTATAATTTTTTTCAAAGAGGTTTATTTCTAATTTGTTTCTTTCTTGAATTTCAGATAAATTCTTATGAATTTCATTTTTTAGAATATTCCACTCAGATTCTATTTGATGATTATTATTTTTAATTTTTGATAACTCTATACCCAATCCACTCAAATACTCAATAATCTTTTTAAGTTTTTCAAACTCACTTTGAAGTTGAATTTCAATATCTTCAAATTCTTGTTCAGTATTTTTGTCCATTTTCATATAGTTAGAATTTTATGTTGAATAGTTCTTCAAAATATTCATTAAAAGCCTTTATTTTTTCAAGATAAATTTTCTTTAACTGAAATTCTTTTTGTTTTAAGTTTTGTAGATTTGAACTACTGGTAGTTATTTCAAAAATATCTACTTTGGATAACTCACTTTCTTTAATGGTGTCTTTAGCTTTTTGTTTTCTTTCTCTTTTAGTTATTATACTAAAATTATTTTCAAAATGCCAATCTTTAAGTTTTTCCATCTCTTCGGCAGAAGGAATTGGAGGGATTTCTTTTAATAATATTTTCTCCAATTTTTGTAACCAATTTGAAAAAGATTGAGGTTTCCCTCTCCTTTTCCTGATTGAAGCTAAATAACCTAAATTTCTCTTAAATATTAGAAGCTCATCTTTTTCACTTCTACTAATTAAAACAGAACGTAATTGTGCATAACTACTAATAGCCTCTTTAATTTTATTTATTTGATTTTCATAATCAAATTCCGTTGATTTAAAGACATAAGTAGCTTTATCTTCTGACAAATCAATATTTTCCCAAATTATCCCATAACCTTCTGGAACTTTAATAGTAAATAAAGCGGTTTTTTCAAAGGTATCAACACCAGAGTTTTCGTCTAAATGTCTGTAAAAGTTTTTGGGTTCATTTACATAAATAATTTCTTTATTTGGATATTGATTTTGATTTAAATATTCAACAATCTGTTTTCGTAAATTCCAATCTTCTGCATAAGCGGTATTTTCTTGCCTTTCCCCCAAACTATTTTCCGTGAGAACTTTCTTATTTAATGCTTTTTGAATATTAGCTGTGTGAATTTTAGAAAAAATTGTATCTAATCCACTTATCTCTTCTATCTTGTTTTCAATAACCTTAATAACTATATTCTCTTGACTTAACGGATGATTTGAGGGAATGCGATTCAGACCTGTACTTGAGTATTCCTCACGGTATTCATCAGTATATCGCCCATCTTCTCTTTTCAGCATAATTATACCATCTCCGAAATAAAGATTTGTTAAAAAAGCATTGTAAATAGTTGTTTCGTCATCTACTTTCACAAAATTAGTACAAGGCACTACTTGTATAATTTCTTGCTCAGTGATATTAGAGAGCATTATTATATCATTCATTTTATTTCTGAAATAATTTTTTTCTGAACGAGTTAAATTTTTGAAGTTTTCCCGATACCCAACATAATCGTAGTAATCAACATATTCATAGAGCCATAATCTTAAATGAATTACATTGTATAAAGGAATATTATTATAGATAATATCAGCCAGTTTTCTAACAAATGCAAGTTCAAAAAAATCTTTTATATCAATTAAAAAACTTACTGTATATTCATCATTATTAGGTTCATCTGAAATTGGCTGAATCAATTCATTCCATTGATAATTCAGAGCAAAATGGATTAGACCTTCTTGACTCAACTGAATTTCGTTGAAGATATTACATTTTTTTTCTCTTTGAAGCCGCAGTAAAAATCTTAATCTGAAATAGTGATTAATATTTTCTAAATGATTTTTTATGTATTCAAAATCTGAAAAATCTATATCTACCTTAAATATCCATAGAATGAATTTTTGCTTATTGGTTAATTTTTTCAAAACCTTCTCAAATACATTCAAATACTTTTCATCTTTATTAAGGTCAGAGATTCTTTTGTAAATCTTTAAAAAAATTACCAATTTTGGATAATTCAAGTCAAAATAAGTTGGGGTTATGTATCTATCAAGATATTCTTCTAAAATTTTAGATAATTCAAATCTCTTACTTTCAGATAGGTTATTTATTTTTTTACCTAAATGTACAACAGCAATTTCATTTAATACATTTATTTTTCTTTCAAGTGATATATTTTCTAAGGTGTCAATATAATTGTTTAACCACAGGTCAATTATTTCATGAGAAGATAATTTCAATAAGATACTATCTTTGACTTCGCTGAATACATTCGCAATAGTTTCATCAACTTGGATTATACTTAAAAATTCTCGCAGGTATCTGCTTTGAGTTAAATCTTTTGTTTGGTCTAAATAGTAATTGTATATTAATTCTTTTTTATGCTCGTCAGATATTCTTGCTATTATTTCCTTTTTAGTTTCAATATTGGCTCTCTCGAAGTATTTTTGTATCAGGTTAAAATCATACGACTCTATCAAATTGTTTTCCCATAATTGTAAAATATAATGGTCTGAAACAAAACTCTTTAATATTTCAACATCTGGTTGAAAGCGGTACTCTGATTTCAATTTTTTCAATGTATTCGTTAAATGCAGAAAATCTTCTAGTGTATCAACCCTTTCTAAATATGTCATTTCTAATTTGAATAACTCGCTGCCTATATTATTACTGTTTTCACTACTGTTACAAATAACTTCTTTAAGATGTTGATATAGTTCCAAAGAAGGATTATTCAAGTATTGCTCTTTAAGAAATTCTATATTTTTTTCATATTTTATATGGTAAGCAAAAAAAGCAAAAAGTTGAGAGGTGTCTTTTGTTGAAATAACAGGATGAAAAATTATTAAATCTTGATTATTAAGCTCTTTTGAAAATAAAACTCTGGTATGAAAAAGAAGAATTTTTTTACCTTCTGTTGGATAATGAATATAGCCAAACTTACCATTCCAATCATAGAGGATGCCTATCTTTCTGTGATAATCACCTAAATTACCTTGTTCTTGAAATCTAATGGAATAAGCATAAGGTTTTTGAAAATACTTTTTAGTTTTACTAAAAGCAATTTTGAAACTGACTTTATCTAAAAAATTGATTTCTTTAATTGATATTTTGGATATATTTTTTTTGTGGAAAAATATATTAGTTTGTAATTCTTCGCACTGAATAAATCCAAAATAGGCATTCCAAAAAACTACTTTTCCTGTATAGATTTTATCTGTATCTATATCTATTATTGATTGCATAAATTAAAAATGGTAGGTTGTGGTCTAAAATGTATAATGAATATTTGGCGAAATAGACAATGAGAATTTGCTTTTGCGTTATGAGCGAAATAACGATAAAAGTAAACTGTCCTCATTGTCTTGG
>JANWZC010000239.1 GCA_025054975.1 Raineya sp. | reverse complement strand
GAAAGAAGGAATTTTTTATGATGGTATTCCTAATTATAGCATCAAGGTAAGCAAAAAATATCCTGACGGCAAAAGCCTTAAAAATGTTATCATTTATTCACATCAAGATTTCAGGGGTAACAAAGATGTAGTAATTGCCGACTCAGGCAGAATGTACACTATTATGAATGGAACTTATTTAGTAATGGAACTTTTCAATGGCAATGCTTACAGCGAATATAATGACGGTACAGGTCAAAGTAGTACCAAATTTGTGCGAAATCAGTACAAAAAAACCAAATTAGTATTGAGTCTTGCGGCTTTTCGGAAAAGTAATATCTCCGATTCGCTTTTTCGTTACCACCGCCTTATGAAAAATGTAGTAGAGCTTCGCAAAGAAATAGACTCCTTTCAACGAGAAATTCGTAGAACCAAAGAAAAAAGTAAAAGCGAAATAGCAACTTATTATGTTCATCATCAGAAACCTATTCCGCAAGATAGCTTTACAAAAGCTACTTTCAACTATAAAATTCGCTTTTCTGAAAAACAAGTAGATTCTTTTTGGCAAAAACGTTTTGATAGTACCACAACTACACTTATTTTACAACGGGCTTTGAATCAGGCTCGGTCGGTGAAAGGTTTTTTGGAATTTCGGCGAAGTAATCTTTTCCATAAGACTAATGATATTCGCGAACACTACATTGAAATGCATAAGAAATTTACGTTTGCTTTGGCTTGTTTTATGATGTTTCTGATAGGAGCTCCTTTGGGTTCAATTATCAAAAAGGGAGGTTTGGGCATACCTATTTTGGTGTCGGTGTTTTTTTTCATTTTGTATTATGTTTTCAATATGCTTTTTGAAAAATGGGTGAAAGAGGGTATTATGGAAGCATGGGGTATGTGGATGCCTAATCTGATTTTTTTAATTTTTGGGATATTTTTCTTTAATCAAGCTCGCAAAGACTCGCGTCTGTTTGAGTTTGAAATGTATCGGATTTGGTTTGAAAGATTTAGTGAAAAGTTGAAGAAAAGAAAAAATGTACAAAGTTCAAATACAATTTTATCATGAAAGCACTTGTTCTGACCGAAAATGAAGTAGCTATTCAAGAGGTAGCCATTCCTGAACCACAAACAGGAGAAGTTTTAGTGAAAGTTTTGTATGCGGCACTCAATCGCCGAGACCAATGGATACGTGTAGGTTTGTATCCAGGTATTAAGTATGGGGCTATTTTAGGCTCCGATGCTTGTGGTATTGTAGAAAAAGTAGGCTCTGATGTAGATACAGCTTGGTTAGGTAAGAAAGTCATAATCAATCCGAATGTAAATTGGGGAGATAATCCTGCTCACCCACAACTCGGTTACACTATTTTAGGAATGCCCACAAACGGCACTTTTGCTGAATATGTGTGCGTACCCGTACATAGATTGCACGAAAAACCCGCTCACCTTACGGATAGCGAAGCAGCAGCTTTGCCCCTTGCGGCTCTAACGGCTTATAGGGCTTGCTTTTACAAAGGGGAAATTAGCAAGGGCAAAAATGTACTTATCACGGGGGCAGGTGGAGGAGTAGCTCAATTTGCCGCTCAATTTGCTTGTGCAGTAGGAGCAAATGTGTGGGTAACTTCCAGCAGTGAGGCTCAAATTCAACTGCTTACCGAAAAAGCAGGTGTTCGGGGGGGGGTGCTTTATACCGAACGCGATTGGCACAAAGAATTACTAAAAAAAACTAATGGAACACCTTTTGATGTAATTATTGATAGTGCAGGCGGTAATGATTTTAATTTGCTTGTTAAGATTTGCCAGATGTCGGGCATTATTGTTACGTATGGAGCAACTTTGGGAACAGCCAAATTAGATATTCCTAGTCTTTTTTTTCGTCAGGCTACTATCAAAGGTTCTACTATGGGCAATGACCAAGAATTTGCAGATATGGTGCAATTTGTTGCCAAACACCAAATTCACCCTGTGGTTGATTCGGTGCGTCCTTTTTCGGCTATTATTGAAGCATTGAACGATATGGCTATGGGGAAAATCAAAGGGAAAATTGTGATAGCAATGTAAAACATCTACAAAAGTTTCACAACAGATTATCAAAAATTACAAAAATCAATATTCATTCAATTTTGTCCAAATTAGGAAATTTGCCTTCCCAGATATCTTCTTGGCATTTGGGCTTTTACGATAAAGCATACTTTGACTATATTCATTAACAAGTCAAAGTATGCTTATTACCCAAAAATTACTTGACTTTCAGCTGTAAAACTCACTTTACATTGCGTAGAAAATGTTTGAAAGTTCTTATTGCATCAAACTACTACATTGACAATTTTTTTCGGCACGATAATTACTTTTTTAGCAGGTTTGCCGTCTAACCATTTTTGCACTACTTCATTTGCTAACACCAACTTTTCAATATCTGCCTGTGGCATATCCAGAGGTATTTCTATGTTTGTGCGTAACTTGCCATTCACTGAAATAGGATAATTGAAGGTACTTTCTTGCAAATACTTTTCCTCTGCCACAGGATAAGAAGCCCAATGAATACTTTCAGTATGCCCGAGCAGATGCCATAACTCTTCCGTAATGTGTGGAGCATAAGGAGCTAAAAGTATCAAAAAAGGCTCTAAAATTGCTCTTTTGTTGCATTTAAGCTCTGTAAGTTCATTGACGCAAATCATAAAGCTACTCACAGGTGTATTGAAAGAAAAACGTTCAATATCTTCGGTTACACGCTTTATAGTTTGATGTAAAATTTTGAGTTCAGCAGTAGTAGGTTCTTGGTCGCTGACTTGAAAATTACCTTTTTCATCGTGAAATAAACGCCATAACTTACGCAAGAACTTGTAAGTTCCTTCAATACCGTGCGTATTCCAAGGCTTAAACTGCTCCAAAGGACCCAAAAACATTTCATAAAGCCTCAAAGTATCTGCCCCATATCGCTCCACAATGTAGTCAGGATTTACTACATTATGCTTGGATTTGGACATTTTTTCAACCTCTGCCCCACAAATGTACTTACCATCTTCTAAAATAAATTCTGCATTTGCTAAATCTGGACGCCATTTGCGGAAAGCATCAATATCTAAAACATCATTTTCTACCATATTTACATCAACGTGTAAGGCAACAGTTTCGTAAGAGTCTTTCAAATTGTAGGAAACAAATAAATTAGGTAACTCATAATCGTTTTCAGGGAACTGTATAAACTCTTCACCACTCAAAGCCTTTTTTACTCGTACCACTGCCTCTTCTACATTTGTAAAAATTTCCTCTACCGAAACAAATATCACGTTGCATTCAGGCATTATTTCAGCATATTTGCTCAAATAACTTTGCCAGTTTTCTTTAATGATAGATTGAGAACGAATTTCTACAGCAATTTTCTTTTCCTTATGAACAAAATCAAGTTGCATATCACCAGGCAAAA
>JANWZC010000238.1 GCA_025054975.1 Raineya sp. | reverse complement strand
TTGAACTTTCGCAAATATTGTACTATTTTTAGAAATTTCCTAATTTTTACTACAAAACCTTTTGCTTTCTAGTATAACTTCCTCAGGAATATCTGAATTCAAAAAAATTTCATGGCTGTAATCTTGTAGATTGATAAGCGTAAAGCCAAAATCAAAGTTTTTGCAAGATATTTTTGTAGTCATTTTGGGATTAGTCTTGGCAATGTAAAAAACATATTGATGCACTTCCAAGCGATATTTTCGTAATAAAATGGCATAATACTCTGCCATTCTGTAAATCATTTCCTCAGAGTCTTCTACTTGAAATTCAATATGTAAGGATGTAGTCTTGATTTGAGTTTTTGTCAAATGCTTTTTTCAAAAAATCAGGACGACGTTCTAATGTGATTTGTAAATCGTCAGGAATTTCTTCTAACCTTTCAGACTGCAAGTTGAGCAGTTTTTTTGCCAAAGGCAAAATAAGTTCTTCAATGTTTTCCTTAATGATTTTATCATATTATTGTGCCATTATTTGAGGCTTTTGAGATGTTTTTCCAGAGCAATTTCATCAGGGATAAGCACTTCACGGGCTTTGCTACCCTCAAAAGCCCCTACAATGCCTGCTTTTTCTAGTTGGTCAATGATTCTGCCTGCTCGGTTGTAACCTAATTTCAATCGGCGCTGCAAAAGCGAAGTACTACCTTGTTGATACATTACAACGATACGAGCCGCTTCTTCAAAGAGTTCATCTCTTTCATTGAAATCAAAGTTCTCTTGATTACCTTCACCTGCCTCACCCACATATTCAGGCAATAGATACGCCGAAGCATACCCCTGTTGTGAGCCAATAAACTCACAGATATTCTCTACTTCGGGAGTATCAATGAAAGCACATTGCACACGCACCAAATCCGAACCCATAGAATAAAGCATATCACCCATTCCGACAAGTTGTTCGGCGCCACCTACGTCTAAAATGGTACGAGAGTCAATTTTGGAAGTAACTCTGAATGAAAGTCTTGCAGGGAAATTTGCCTTGATAACCCCTGTAATTACATTGACGGAAGGTCTTTGCGTAGCCACAACCAAATGAATACCCACAGCACGAGCTAATTGAGCCAAACGTGCAATAGGCTGTTCTACTTCTTTGCCTGCGGTTATCATTAGGTCGGCAAGTTCATCTATTACTAAAACGATGTATGGCAAAAATTTATGCCCTTTTTTAGGATTGAGTTTGCGTTCTTTGAATTTTTGGTTGTATTCTTTGATGTTTCTACAAGAAGCCTCTTTAAGCAAAGAGTAGCGATTATCCATTTCAATACAGAGCGAATTAAGCGTATTGATAACTTTGGAGGTATCCGTAATGATAGCCTCTTCTTCATTGGGGAGTTTGGCAAGAAAATGACGTTCAATTTTATTGAAAAGTGTAAGTTCTACTTTTTTGGGGTCAATGAGTACGAGTTTTAGTTCGGCGGGATGTTTTTTGTAAAGTAAAGATGTCAAAATTACGTTCAAACCTACGGATTTGCCTTGTCCTGTTGCTCCTGCAATGAGTAAGTGAGGCATTTTGGTCAAATCTACCATGAAAATGTCATTGGTAACAGTTTTGCCAAATGCAATAGGCAAATCCATAGTGGTATTTTGGAATTTTTCACTTGCCAAAAGACTACGCATACCTACAATTTCACGTTTTTGGTTAGGCACTTCAATGCCAATGGTACCTTTACCAGGAATAGGAGCAATAATCCGAATGCCTAATGCCGAAAGTGAAAGAGCAATATCATCTTCTAAACTTTTGATTTTAGAAATCCGAACACCTGCATCAGGCACAATTTCGTATAGCGTAACCGTAGGTCCAATAGTAGCCTTGATAGAAGTAATGCCTATGCCATAATTGGCAAGCGTTGCCACAATACGATTTTTATTTGCTTCCAACTCCTCCTTGCTTACTTCAAAACGGGATTGTATTTCGTTCAAAAGTTCAAGCGTAGGAAATTGATAGCGACTTAAATCTTGACGAGGGTCGTAATTACCTAAATTTTCTGCATGCCAATTTGTATATTCATTTTCTTCGTAATTATCTGTTTGGTTCTCTTCTTCAAGAACTTCCAAATTTTCCTCATCTTCTCTTTGCTGTAAATGCTTTTGCAGACTTTCCAAAGGTTTTTCTTCGATTTCCAAAACCAATTCATTTGCTGAGCGGCGTTCTTTGGAAAGATTATCAAGTGTTTTTTCTGTTAGTTTTTCATTTTCAAAGTTAGTGGGCTGTTCAAAATTTTCTGTTTTGGGGCTTTCCCAAACTTGTTCTCGTTCTTTTTGAGCAATTTCCAAAATATCTTGCCTATTTTCAGTACGTTTTTCAAAAAGTGTGCCTTTGAGATTAGTTTGAGTCTGCTGTTTGGTGTTTTCTGCAGTAGGTGCAGAGGAATTAGTTTTCTTATTATTTTTGATAACCTCTCCCGTAGCTTTGTTGATAAGTACTATGCCCAACTTTTCTAATTCATCTTCGGCTTCTTCAAGATGGGTGAATTTATTTTGCAAATTTTCTTGTAAAGGCTCATTATTAGTCTTTTCTTGCTTGGCAGATGTGATAGGTTTTCGGACAAGACTATTTTCATTTTCTTCAGCTTTCTTTTCAGGAACAGGAATATGCACGTTTTTTTCTGTTTTCTTAAAAGTGGTAATGTTGAAAAAATAAACTACAAAAATCAGAAACACAATAATCAGCAGGAATACAACTCCTATACCTAAAAGATTAGAAAGCAGTTGTGCAATCACAAAACCTGTAATTCCTGCAATGGCATGTATAAAAGAATTTTGAGGCAGGAAAATTGCCAAGTATCCCAAGAGTGTAGAAAGCCACAAAGCTGAAAAAAATAGCAAAATCCAAATTTTTCTTGTAGAAAATAGCGAAGCCCTGAAAAGCCATTGAAACGCCCAATTTACAAGCAAAGGAATAAAGAAAAAAGCCCCCAAACCAAACCATCGATAAATGAAATAATACGATAAAACGGCTCCATAAATACCGAGCCAATTTTCAACTTCTTCACCTGCTTCATGGATACCTGTTTCGCGATAGGCTTCCACGAGGCTCTGGTCGGCTTGGGCTGTAAAAAGATACGAAACAAAAGCTAAAAGTAAATATATTGCCCCAAAAACTAAAACAAAGCCCCAAGCAATTTGAAAACGTCTATCCTTCAAGGGCTTGAAGACAAGTTTTTTCTTTTTTTGGGGAGAAGCAGGGTTGGTAGTTTCCTGAAAAATGTAGGTATTTTGAGCCATTGCAGGAGATTTACCTGCAAATATAAGCAATTTTAGATTGATTTTTTACAAAAGGGCAATTTTTCATTCTAATTTGAGCGTACCGGTTGTGGTTCAAAATGTATGATGAATATATTTTGAGTTCAAAGTATAATTGAGCCTTTCAATTTTTTTATACTCAA
>JANWZC010000237.1 GCA_025054975.1 Raineya sp. | reverse complement strand
TGCTAAACCATTGAGAGCATCGTAATAAAGTGTTTTTTCGGAGTTAGTTTGTTTTTTCACTTCTAAAAACATTTTTTCAGCCTCGTTGAATTTTTCTAACTCTTTGTAAGTAGCTCCCAAAGTATGACAAACCGCCGTATAATCTTGATTTTGAGGTTCATTTTTGATAAAGTCGTAAGCCTCCAACGTATATTTTTCGGCTTGTGGATAATTTTGTTGCAAGTAGTAATTCTTGCCTACATTATGAGCGACAAGCACTAAAAATCCTTCCTGATTTTGCGGAAACAAGGTTTTAGCAAGTTGATAGGCTTCTAGAAAGTTTTTTTCAGCTTCTTTGAGTTGCCAATTCGCTTCGTATGCCCTTGCCAAAATGGTAGTGATGTAAAAATAATTGACATTATTTGTGCCTATGTAGTCAGAGGCATTTTGTTTGGCTTTGGAAAGTTTGGTGATGGCTTCTTTGTGATTACCCGCTTGATAGGCCTGCACGCCTTGTGAAAAATCGTTTTGCCAATCTTGTGCAAAAATTTCGGCTGCTAAACCTAAAAAAATAAGTAAAAAGATGAGCTTTTTCATAAAAGTTAAGGTTGATTTATTCTAAAAAGCCTGTCAGGTGACTGACAGGCTAAAAAAGAGGTTATTCATTTCAGCGACATCTATCCAAGATTTTTTGCACACGTTGATATTCCTTGCTACTTGTGCCTTTTTGCTCCTTGAAAACTTGTAGCGACTCTTGTAAATAAGGTTTAGCACTTGTGCAGTCGTTTAGGCGTGTGTAAGCAGAGCCAATATTTTCAAGAATAGAAGCATAGTTTAAGTTATTTTTGCCATATACCTGCAAGGCAGTTTCTTTGATTTCTAGCAAATATTTCAGAGCAGTTTTGAAATCATCTCGTAAAAAATAAGTTGAAGCAATATTTGAAATCTGAGCAACATATGCTTTAGATTTCTTACCCATTGTTTTTTCTACATAACGAAGTACCTCTTGATAGCACTGCTCGGCTTTCTGAAATTCATTTGCCATTTCATAAATAAAAGCCACATCTAACGAAGCCTCAATGTATTTTGGGGCATTTTCGCCAAACTTATCTTTGAGTGCAGGTAGGTAGTCATCTGCATACCGAGCGGCTTTTCCCCACATTTTCAGGTTTTGTGTAGCCAACACCAAGCTACCCAACAAGAGATGATATTCTGCACAATTCTGCTGATTGAGAACTTTTTTAGCATTTTCCAAATAAGTTAGAGCCTCTTGGTATTTGCCTTCTTGGTTAAGTTGATAGCCCTTTACAAAATCTTCTAACGCCCTTATCTGTGCATTTGCCTGCTCTTCAGGAATAAGATTGCCTTTTTCATCAAAGTATTTTCGTTCCAAAAGGTTGCCATTATCGTCAAAACGCATTTCTTGGGCTTTTATGCCCGTATCGTAATACCACACACACCTGCCTTTGAGTTTTTCGTTTTGTGGGGTGTCGTCAAGCATTTCACCTTCAAACTGCAATTTGTGGTTGTGAGCATAAAAATCTCTTACCTTGCCTACAACTTTGCCGTTTTGATACTCAATAACTCTGTAATAGGCAATGTCGGTGGTAGTAGGTTTCCAGTTCTTATCCAAAGTGATAACCCATTTTCCTTGCTTACGTCCTTGTGCGTCTGTGGCATTAGGAGCAGTCGGAATTTTACTTTGAGCATTGACTTGCAAAAGCCCAATGCTCAACATCAAGAAAATTAAAAAAAACTTATTCATATTTGTAAGAGTTTGCGAAATGTTTGGAAAATATTATGTAATGCCAATCATAGCGGCTACATAAATGAGCATCAGCAAGCCCAAAAGCAAAGCCATGGCATTAGAAGTTGTAATGCCCACAATAATCAGTACCAGCGAAACCACACAAGAAATCATTGCTAAAATTTCAGCAACTTTGGGATTGATAAGCAAGGCAATGGTCATACTTATCATAGAAATAAACCAAAATACCCAATTCTGCTCCGAAAACAGCAATAGAAATGTTACAATAGAAATCAAGCCAAACAAAATAGCCCAAAATGTACTGCCTCTTTGTGTTTTTTCAGGTTGTAGTTTTTTTTGTGGTTTTAGGTTGTGTTTGATTTTAGCAATGAATTTACCCGAAGTTGCAGGCTGGATACGTGCATTTTCTGAAAAAGGCTTTTGCAAAGGTTCAATCTGCTTAATGGAAAGAGGTTTAGGGGTTTGAATAGTAGAAGTAGAATAAGTTACAGGTGCAATCACTTTTTCAGTGCTAACGAGATTTTCTGTTTCAGTCATTCGTACCGATGACTCATTCTGGGCAAGCGAGGTAACCACCACAAGCCCCCAAAACAAAATCAAACTGATTGATTTCATAACTTTGATTTGTTGGTGTGAAAAATCTTTTTTTAAGGTTCGTAATACTCATTGCCACTTTTGTCTATGTAGAATTGCTTTCTACCTAACATTACTTTGGCTAATCCTTTTACAAAACTCCAAGCAAAATCGTATTTACAAGGAATTACAAGTATTCCTTCTCTATCAATAAAGCCCCATTTGCCATTCATCATTACAGGAGCATAATCTTCATTGAAAAATTGGGCATTTTCAAATTTGAAGGGAATAACCACTTCACCTGCACTGTTAATGAAGCCGAAATACTTATTGAGCTTTACTACTGCAACACCATCATAAAACCAATTTGCATCATCATACTGAAAAGGTATCACTAATTTCCCTGTTCTATCAATAAATCCCCACTTTTTATCCTTCAAAACAGGAGCTAAATCTTTACTATCATAGTCTTGACCAAACGATAGTACATTCTTAAACTGAAAACTAATCACTTCTTTGCCAGTATTATCAATAAAGCCCCATTTGCCTTTGAGTTTTGCAGCGGCAATTCCTGCTGCACACATACAACCCACCTGCTCATATTGGAAGCTAATCACTTCTTTGCCTGTTTTATCAATAAAACCCCATTTCTTATTAAATTGAACTCTTGCTAAACCACTGCAATTGGCTGATATATCCTCGCAAAAATCTCCTGCGTCTTCATACTTGCAGGGAATAACAACTTTACCAGCATTATCAATGAAGCCCCATTTTTTATTGAGCTGAACTTTGGCTAACCCATCCGTAAAATCGCCAACCATTTCATATTGACAAGGAATAACCTCTTTGCCCGATATATCAATAAAACCCCATTTTTTATTCATTTTTACTGCTGCCAAATTTTCTCTAAATTCCCCGACTTCTTCATATTTACATTCTATCACTATTTTTTTATCAGTACCGCAAAAACCCCATCTATTGCCTTTTAGATAAGGGATAAGTTCAGTACTTTGGGCAAAGGTCTGAATAACACCCAAAACAAAAAGAAAAACGTTAGATGAAAGAATTTTGAACATATATTTTTAGTTTGGAAATTACTTAGATTTTTTGACCTCACCCCCTGCCCCTCTCCAAAGGAGCTACCATTAGGACACAAATATTAAACAGAAAATCTTGAA
>JANWZC010000236.1 GCA_025054975.1 Raineya sp. | reverse complement strand
AAACCCTCCAACACAACAAAATTCGCCTTGTTGCGTAACAACCGCTTAATCGCCCAATCAAATCGTACTAATTTTTTACCCATAGTATTTTTTACGAATTTCTTGAACTTGGCTCAAAGGCAAATTAGTGGCTTTGGCAATAAATTCATCATCAGAGCCTAATTGTATCAAATTTTTTACAATTTCAATTTTTAACTTTTCTTGTGCCTCCAACTCTACATTTAGGGCTTCACTGGCTTTCCAATGCAGATAGTCTAAATAGCGGTTGTAATGATATTGATTTTCTTTATCCAAACGCATAATGTCCAAAGCCTCACGAGCTTCTTTGAGACCTTTGGCACGAAAATCATCTCTGACTTCGCTGTTTTTTAGAAAATAAATCCACTCGTCAAGCGTGTCTTTGGCTACATCATTGAACTGATTGACCTTGATGATGTAATATTCAGGAAAAATATCAGAAACCAACGTTTTGGCAAAAGTTGATTTTTGTTTTTCAGAAAGTTGCAAGATGTCGTTGTAGTGCAGACCTTGAAAAGTAGTTACTCCTTTATAGATGTAATCTTGTCCTTGTCCCAAGTCAAAATAAACGATATTTATGGAAATCACTTTCCTCACTGACGCATAAGGCTCACCCAAATTCAAATGCTCGGCAATGGCTTTACTGGCACCATAAACCATTCGGTGAAAATAATCAATCTCATACGTGTTCTGAATTTCAATGATAACAAGCTCTTGCCGAGAATTTTCCGTAAGAATATCTACTCGGTTGTATTTATCTTCCCAACTTTCCTGATTGCTCTCACTCTCTAAAATCTCCTTAATCTTGATGTCTTCAAACAAAAGTTCCGAAAGAAAACCCTCCAACACAACAAAATTCGCCTTGTTGCGTAACAACCGCTTAATCGCCCAATCAAATCGTACTAATTTTTTGGACATTTTTTTCGTTTTTCCATTGAATATAAGTTGCTAAGTCTTTATCGCCTCGTCCTGAGAGACAAATTACTACAACTTCATCAGGTTGAGCGTGGAGTTTTTCAAGGTAAGCAAAAGCATGAGCAGTTTCAATGGCAGGAATAATACCTTCGGTTTGGGCAAGCATAAAACCTGCTTGCATAGCCTCTTCATCGGTAATGGCATGATATTCGGCTCTTTGACTTTCAAATAGATAAGCATGTAAAGGACCAATGCCCGGATAATCCAAACCTGCTGAAATAGAATAAGGCTCAATGATTTGCCCATCTTCATCCTGCATAAGGAGCGTTTTACTGCCGTGAATAATGCCTTTTTTTCCCAGAGCTGTAGTAGCCGCCGAATGTCCTGAGTAGATACCTTTGCCTGCGGCTTCCAGAGCAATCAGCTTGACTTTGGGATTTTCAATGAAATGATAAAAACTACCTGCCGCATTACTTCCTCCACCTACGCAAGCAAGTACATAATCAGGATAATTTCTACCGATTTGCTCTTGGAGTTGCTTTTGAATTTCCTCTGAAATAACCGACTGAAAGCGAGCTACCATATCAGGATACGGATGCGGACCCACCACCGAACCAATAATATAATGTGTGTCGGTAGGATTATTTATCCAGTCGCGAATAGCCTCGTTAGTGGCATCTTTAAGCGTTTTGCTTCCCGAAGTTGCAGGTTTTACGGTAGCTCCCAGCAGTTTCATACGTTCTACATTGGGCTTTTGGCGTTCCATATCCACCTCACCCATATACACTACACACTCCAAGCCCATTAAGGCACAAACCGTGGCAGTGGCTACACCGTGTTGTCCTGCACCTGTTTCGGCAATGATACGTTTTTTTCCTAAATGTTTAGCAAGCAGAATTTGCCCTATCGTATTATTGATTTTATGCGAACCCGTATGGTTCAAATCTTCTCTTTTAAGAAAGATTTGTGTATTGTATTTTTCAGAAAGTCTTTTGGCAAAATAAAGCGGAGAAGGTCTGCCCACATAATTGCGAAGCAAGTCCCAAAATTCTTTTTGAAAACTCTCGGAATAAATCACAGAAAGATAAACACTTTCTAATTCGGCTACATTGGGATAAAGCATTTCGGGGATATATGCACCCCCGAAATTGCCGTAGTAGCCTTGTTTTGTAGGATTTTTTTGTACAATTGTAGTTGCGAGCATTTTTAGGTTTAAGTTAGAATTTCATCATAAAAATCGGGCAACTCCACCCCCACCGCCACCAAAGAGCAGAGTAGCGTTGATACCTACAACGGTGTTGTAGAGTTTTCTACCAGAACCATCGGGGGCAATATTTGTAAAACTTGGCGTATAATGCAACCCTATCTGCAAATTGGTTAATTCTACGCCTGCTGAAATTACCAAACCTAAATCCAAAGGTCGTAAATCTTTGGGGTCGCTCAAAGTGGTCTTGTTGCCCCAACGAATTTGTGTTTCTCTTTCCGTGTAGCCTAATGGGGTATCCAAACGGCTATAATTTTTACCTCCTACGCCATAAGCCAAATAGGGTCCTCCCATTCCAAAAATCTTAAAGCCTTGCAATCCAAAACGCAAACCTAAAAGCAAAGGAACATCAACATATAATGGACTATTTTGGAAGGTGTATTTGGTATTTAGAATGTTGTTGGTTTCAACTATTTTAGAACCCTTGCTATTGATTTGGATAGCAGGCTGAAAAAATATGATATTATTGAAGGAATAATCAAAAACCACACCTAATTGGTAACCCAAACGCATTTTGGTATCATCATTTAAACCTGTTCTGTCATCGGGCTTGTTACGCATATCTGCGAGTTGCAAGCCACCGCGTATGCCTACGCGTAGCTGAGCAAAAACAAAGTTTGAAGTCCATAAGGTTGCAAAAATGGCAATAAAAACTAACTTTTTCATAAGAGTAAAGGGTTTTAAGGTTTGTATGGGAACGTTAAAAGCTAAAAAATTGTTCAAATTTCTAAAAAAAAACGTTACATTTGAGCAAAATATTTCAAAAATCTGCAATCTTTTATGAATAATGTTGCCGATATTCTCACCAAACATCAGTTACGACACACAGATTGCCGTTTGGAAACTTTGTCTATTTTTGTAACCAAAAATTTTGCTATCAGTCATAACGATTTAGAGGAAATTTTAGTGCCTACCTTTGATAGAGTTACGTTGTACCGCACCTTGAAAACTTTTTTAGAAAAAGGTATTATTCATAAGGTTTTAGATGACGAAGGCACGCCTAAATATGCCCTTTGCTCACCGCATTTTTGCTCTACTCAGGAACATCATCACAATCACGTACATTTCAAATGTTCGGAATGTGCTAAAACACAATGCTTGGATAATATCATTATTCCGCCTATTACTTTACCACAAGGTTTTTTAGCCAAAGAATTTAATTTACTTATTCAAGGAGTATGCAGTAATTGTTCTCAAAAGTAAAGAATTTGAAAAACTTTATGCCTATTCACTATCGTTTGCATCAGTTTTTTTTTCTTATCGCAGGATTGATTTTTTTCACGACCTTTTTGGGTAGCGTTCATCTTTTTGATTGGGACGAAATAAATTTTGCCGAGTCGGCTCGGGAAATGCTTGTTACAG
>JANWZC010000235.1 GCA_025054975.1 Raineya sp. | reverse complement strand
AGTCGGCAGGCGTTGAGGCTGTTGTGCCTGTACCACTCACAGAAACATTGACACTAAAAGGATTATTGGCAGTAGTATTGACTACTACATTAACTATGTGTGTAATAGTTCCGGAGTTAGGCTCTTGCACGGTAGAAGTAGGAGCAGAAAAACTCACTTGGGGAGTAGGTGGAGCAAAACCCCAAATTACTGCAACCCATTCGGGGTGGTCTATAAAAGGATTTCTATTGCCTTGAATACTATAAACAGCGTTATTGCGAGCTATTTCCTTAGGACTTACGGGGTCTTGAATATGCCACTGATAGAGTAAATTCAAATGCCAAGTATCAAAAACTTGTGTAGAAGTGCCATTCAGAACGTTATCGGCAGTGCCATTGCTTTGCCAAGAAGCTATGACATTCTCGTAACGTGTTGCCATATAGAAATAACTCCTTGCAAAATCCCCTTTGTACTCGTCGCGTGGTTCAAATACAATCCCTGTGTAGCCCGGAAAGGAGCAAGGTCCTAATTTGCTGCCATTTTGGCTTGTCCAAGTAGGTGCAGAAACAGTTCCAAAAGGATAATTGCTTTTTTTGTTATTCACATAGCCATCGGTAGGATAGACATGAAAAAGGTCTGATTGCATTGGAGATTGTGAATTGAACCAAGATTGTGGAAAGGAGTGTTCTCGGTTAAAACATTGTCCTTCGGCGTTGTAAGTGCCACATTTCTGCGACCAGTTAAATTCATAGGGAGGTGTGCCATTGGGAATATCGGAATACATATCCCACACTTTGCCATTCGGTTTCTTATCGGTAGCATTGCCGTTGTAAGTACCCTCAAAACACGCATACAAAGAGCTGTATGGAATAACCGTGTGGTTCTTAATGATGTTGTAAAGTTGCGTTTTGAGGGTGTAACCTGTACCAGTGGCACTGCTGTAATAGCCCGCAGGAGGCTGTGCGTAAGTTTTTGTAAAAAGCAAAATTGAGCAGAAAAGTAAAAGTTTTTTCATAAAACAGATACAGATTTTGAAGTTTAATACAAATATTTTCGCAAAAGTAAGCAAAGAATTTTCAAAAATTTTTCTAAATTAGGTATGCGATAATAATAAACACTTGTCTTTCAGTTACTTATTTTTTTGAGTGAGTAAAAAAATAAACATTTATTAACCTACATTTCACAAAAGTTTGCTGTAATTTTGGGTTTTGCTTATACTTGCAAAAAGGTTCTGTATGCGTCTTGATGAAAAAGTAAATTTGATTTTCGGCTCTACGATGGTTCTGATATATCTTTTGGGAGGTATTTTTGTCATTATCAATGCCGAAAAACTTATGGAAAAACCTCGCTTGGCTGAAATTTTGGGCTGGGTGATGATAGCTTATTCTTTTTTGCGTGTAATGCGTGTATATGAAGGCATAAAAAGATGGCGAAAAGAAAATGACAGCAAAAAAAGAAGACTTTGAATGATTAAACCTGAATAATTAGCTTGCAAATGTCTGATATGTTTTTTCTTTCCCTGAAACTCACTACTTTTGTGCCTTTCAAAAACATCAAGCCTTGATATGTTACGCATAGGAATTTTTTTTGGCGGGCAATCGCGTGAGCGTGAAATTGCCTTTGCAGGCGGCAGAACCGTCTATGATAACCTCAACAAAGAACTTTTTGAGCCTGTACCTATTTTTGTGGATAGTTTAGGCAATTTTATACTTTTAGAATGGCAATACATCTACAAAGGCACTATTCGCGATTTTTATCCACCTGCTTCGCACCAACCTAAAGAGTTTCAAATCTACATAGAGTCTCTACCTGACAAAGATTTAAGCCATACCATAGGCAAAAAAATTCAGCCTTCGGAGTTTAAGCAGTATTTTGATGTTGCATTTTTGGCTTTACACGGCTCACAAGGCGAAGATGGGGCTATTCAAGGGCTTTTGGAGTGGTATGATATTCCTTATACGGGTTGTGGTATTTTGCCTTCAGCGATAGGCGTAAATAAAACCGTACAAGCCGATTTACTTGCTCAATATGGCTTCAAGCGTCCCAAGTTCCTTACCCTGACCAAAAAAGAATATCTACAAAATTTCTACAAAGGCGATATTTTGGAGTGGTTGGTTGCCAAAATAGGCTTGCCTATGGTTATCAAAGCCCCTAATCAAGGCTCTTCTATTGGCATTTCCATTCTGAACGAAAAAGATAACCACGCTTTTCACGAACTCATCTGTAAAGCCTTTTTTATTGAGGAAATTTCAGGTAGAAAGTGGAAAAATTTTTCTCGTGAGCAAAAATGGGCATATATCACTCGCCTTACCGATATTCGTGAAGGTATTGGCTTTCCATTGGAGTTGCGACTGATTGCTCAAAATCTTGACGGCACCCGCAAAGAGCTACAAAATTTCGGCTTAATCTACCATCCCGAAACACTTTGGCAAAAACTTGATGAAATTCTTGTAGAAAATCATTACAAAGCCCAAATGACCTCCATAAGTAGCGAGGAAAGTATCTTAATTGAGCGTTACATTATTGGTAAAGAGTTTTCTTGTATTGTTATTGAAGATGAAAACGGCGAACCTTTGGCTTTGCCTCCTACGGAAATTCTAAAAAAATCCGATATTTTTGATTACCGAGCCAAATATTTACCGGGCATCAGCCGAAAAATCACTCCCATTGACCTGCCCACCGAGCAAATTGAAGCTATCCGAAAAGAATGTTGTAGATTATTCAAGGCTATTCAGGCAAGTGTATATGCACGCATAGATGGTTTTATCAATGCTTTGGGCGAAATTTACCTCAATGACCCTAACACTACCTCTGGAATGTTACCCTCTTCTTTCTTTTTCCACCAAGCCGCTGAAATTGGCTTAAATCCTTCACAATTTCTTACGTACATCATTCGCACATCACTTGCGGCAAGAGCTAAAACCCCTAAAAATAACTATGCCGTCAAACAATTTTTAGAAAAATTAGATAGTTCTATTGAAAAACAACATACTCACAGCACTCCCAAAACACGAGTAGCTGTAATTATGGGAGGATATTCTTCCGAAAGACATATTTCTGTAGAAAGCGGCAGAAACATCTATGAAAAACTTGCCTCTTCGGGTAAATATGAGCCTATTCCTGTGTTTCTTACGGGTAATGCTCAAAATCACGAATTATATTTGCTTCCTATTAACATTATGCTTAAAGACAATGCCGATGATATTGCGGTACAGGTGCAAGACACAAGACACAAGACACAAGACGCAAGACATGAGACACAAGACATTAGACACAAGATATAAAAGGTTTTTAGGTTTTAATCATTTGTTTGAAATATTCCAAAGTAATTTTCAAACCTTCTTTTCGGGAAATACGAGGCTCCCAGCCTAAAATTTCTTTGGCACGGGTAATATCAGGGCGGCGTTGTTTAGGGTCATCTTTGGGTAATGGCTTGAATACAATTTTGGAATTACTGCCTGTAAGTTCCTGAATTTCTTGGGCAAATTGTAAAAGTGTAATTTCATCAGGATTGCCTAAATTGATAGGGTAGGGGTAATCGCTCAATAATAAGCGATAAATGCCTTCAATCAAATCATCAACGTAGCAGAAAGAACGTGTTTGAGAGCCATCACCAAAAACCGTAATATCCTCACCTCGTAGTGCCTGACTCATAAAAGCCGGCAACGCCCTGCCGTCATCTAAACGCATCCGAGGACCAAAAGTATTGAAAATGCGTACTATACG
>JANWZC010000234.1 GCA_025054975.1 Raineya sp. | reverse complement strand
CAATGATTTTTCTACGTCTTTGCTGACGTTTTTCATCAATTTGCAGAGCAATCATCTCCCAAACTCTGTCCGAAGGGCTAACAGAAGCGTAAAGGAATTTTTCCTGCCGGATATGTTCAAAACTTTTAAGACCTCTCATAGTTTGGATTTTGTGCTTGACTGCTTTCTTGCAAAATCATTTCTTTGAGAATTTGCTTGGCTCTTGCATATTGCGATTTTGATGTTCCCTCACTAATTCCCAACATTTCAGCTATTTCATTATGCTGATAGCCTTCAATAGCATACAAATTGAAAACTATGCGATAACGTGGAGCAAGTTGTTGCACCATACTAAGCAAGTCTTCATATTGTAAGTTTTCTAAAATTTCACAGGTTTCTTGATATTCTTCGGGTAAATCTTGCACATCAAAAGCAGGAAATAAGTATAATTTACTCCTATTTTGTTTGAGAGCCGTATTGATAACAATTTTCTTTATCCAATGTTCTAAACTACACTCGCCCCGAAAAGTTTGAATATGATTAAAAACCTTGATAAAACTTTCCTGCAATACATCTTCTGCCTCCAACCTACCTGAACTATAACGCAAAGCCACCGCAAACATTTTAGAAGCAAAATGCTCATAAAGTTTGCGTTGAGCTTTGGGGCATTGCTTACGGCAAGCTGAAATAATATGGTTTTCGTCAAAAGGCATTTTTTGTTCCTTACTACTTACAAAGGTAAGTATTTTTTCTTACTTTCCAAAAAATCTCAGCTTGTTTTGAGTATCATCTTTGATACAATTCCATATAATTAAAGTTTCCACAATTTTTCTTGCAAGTTGTTGTTATTTTTGCAAAATTGCCTTGTAAATATTAAACAAAACAATTATGCAAGCACAAGAAATTCTTTACGATGCTATTCCTTCATTAGATTTAGCCGATTTTACATCAGGCGACCCTGTTCGTAAAAAGCAATTTGTTGAAAAACTTGGCGAAGCCTTCAATAATATTGGCTTTGTGGCTATTAAAAATCATGGATTAAGTGATGAATTAGTGGAAAACCTTTACAAAGCGGTAAAAGCCTTTTTTGCTTTGCCTGATGAAGTTAAGAAAAAATATGAAATTGAAGGTTTAGCAGGGCAAAGAGGTTATACAGGCAAAAACAAAGAACATGCCAAAGGACGTAACGTAGGAGATTTGAAAGAATTTTATCACGTAGGACAAGAACTAAGCGATATCCCTGACTCTGACCCCGTGAAAAAAGAATACCCCGCTAATATTTTCCCCGAAGAAGTGCCTGAATTCAAAACTTATACTTTGCAGGCTTACAAAATACTGGAAAATACAGGAAAAATCATGCTCCGAGCTATTGCTTTGTATTTGGGCTTAGATGAAAATTACTTTGATGATAAAGTAGCTTATGGCAATAGTATTTTGCGAGCATTGCACTATTATCCCATTGAAGACCCCGATTCTGTACCTCCTGATGCTGTACGTGCTGCCGCTCACGGCGATATCAATCTCATTACACTGCTTATGGGGGCAAGTGCCGAAGGGTTAGAAGTTTTACGTCGCGATGGAAAATGGATTCCTATTACTGCATTGCCCGAACAGATTGTTGTAAATGTAGGTGATATGTTAGATAGACTGACCAACAACAAACTCAAATCTACAATACACCGTGTTGTTAATCCACCTCGTGAGAAAATGAATACTTCTCGCTACTCTATTCCATTTTTCATGCACCCCCGCTCTGAAATGGATTTGACTTGCTTGCCTTCTTGCGTGGATGAAGACCACCCCAAACTTTACTCCGATATGACCGCAGGCGAGTTCCTAAACGAACGTCTCTACGAACTTGGTTTGAAAAAATAAATTGTTTTGTCAAAAAATAGGGACGTAGATTTTTGCGTCCCTATGATATTTTTGCACCATTCCAAACTTGTGCCGAAGGCTCAACAAATTTCAACGAACCATCAGCGTCTTCTGCCATTAAAATCATACCATTAGAAACTTCACCCATCATTTTACGAGGGGCTAAATTGCACAACACACACACCTGCCTACCTACAATCTCCTCAGGACTAAAATATTTGGCAATACCACTCAGCACTACTCTTTGGTCTATACCTGTATCTAAAAGCAATTTAAGCAGTTTTTCAGATTTGGGCATTCTTTCCGCTTTCAGAATGGTAGCTACACGAATATCTAATTTGGCAAAATCATCATAAGTGATTTCAGGAGCAATAGGGGCAGGTTTTTTGCTTTGTAATTCATTATTCTTCTTGCTCTCAGCAAGTTTTTGTAACTGCTTTGCAATGGCTTCATCTTCAATTTTTTCAAAAAGTAATCCCAAATTTTCTATGGCTTGTCCTGCTACAAGCAAATCTTGTGAGCCAAGTTCTTTCCAATGAAATTTGCCTACACCCAAAGCCTTTTGCAATTTTTGAGCCGTGAAAGGCAAAAAAGGCTCTATCAGAAAAGCTAAGTTGCCCACAATTTGTAAAGCCAAATGTAAGATATTTTCAATTCTTTCTCGGTTATTTTCAAAATCTTTGGCAAGTTTCCAAGGTTCATTTTCTTGTAAATATCTGTTGCCCAATGTAGAAAGTTCCATAACATAACTCAAAGCCTCACGAAAACGATAATTTTCAATGCTTTCAGCAATCTTTGCAGGAAAAGTTTTAAGATTTTCCAAAAGATTGATGTCGGAAGGTTGAGTTAGATGTTCATTGAAAGCAGGTACAATACCTCCAAAATATTTGTGTGTAAGCGTAATAACACGATTAACAAAATTACCCAAATTCGCTACCAATTCGTTATTGTTGCGTTCCTGAAAATCTTTCCAAGTGAAGTTGTTGTCTTTGGTTTCAGGGGCATTGGCGGTAAGTACATATCGCAAAACATCTTGTTTTTGTGGAAAATCTTTCAAATATTCATCCAGCCATACTGCCCAGTTGCGAGAAGTAGATATTTTTTCATCTTCAAGGTTCAGAAATTCATTTGCAGGTACGTTATCAGGCAAAATATATGAACCTTCAGCTTTCAGGATAGCAGGAAAAATAATGCAGTGAAACACAATATTATCCTTGCCGATAAAATGTACAAGTTTGGTAGTAGGATTTTTCCAATACATTTTCCAATCTTCTGCGTTGCCGTTTTTACCTTCCCCAAAGGGATATTTTTGAGCAAAATAATCTTTGGTCGCTGAAATGTAGCCAATGGGAGCTTCAAACCAAACATACATAACTTTCCCTTCGGTGTTGGGAATAGGCAAAGGCACGCCCCAGTCCAAATCTCTTGTCATAGGACGCGGTTGCAAACCTGCATCCAACCAAGATTTACATTGCCCATATACGTTTGTTTTCCATTCTTTGTGTTCTTCCAAAATCCACGTTTTAAGCCAGCTTTCAAATTCGTTGAGTGGAAAAAACCAGTGTTTAGTAGGTTTCTTGATAGGAGTAGCCTCAGAAAGTTTGGAACGAGGATTGATGAGCTTATCGGGAGTGAGCGAAGAGCCACATTTTTCGCATTGGTCGCCGTAGGCATCAGCATAACCACAAACAGGACAAGTTCCTACAATATATCTATCGGCTAAAAACTTATTAGCAACGGGGTCAAAATATTGTTCGGTGGTTTCTTCAATGAAAACACCTTTGTCGTAAAGTGTCTTGAAAATTTCTTGAGCAGTTTCGTAGTGAATGGGTTTAGAAGTGCGTGAATAAATAT
>JANWZC010000233.1 GCA_025054975.1 Raineya sp. | reverse complement strand
TACCTGCAAGTAGTGTAGCATACGAATGTTTGGCAGTGGGAATGTACTTATTAGTTGGTTATTATTCAGAAAATCAAAAGTTTATACATGAGGGTATTAAAGGTTTATCAGAAGTTTTTCATTTAGATTACATAAATATAGAATCATTTAAATCACAATGTATTCAGAGAATTAGTAGTATAATAGTGAATTCTTTTTTGAAAAGCGTATCAAAAAAATCAATAGGGGAAAAACTATTTTATGTTATATATGAAAATACAAATATTAGTTGACAATTTAGATTCCTATGTTATTCCTTACGCTAGGGAATTAAATCAATACTTTTTAGATAATGCACATGAAAGCAAGTTAATACATAGTCATAAAGAAGTTGAAGAGGGAGATATTTTATTTCTTTTGTGTTGTCAAACGATATTTAGAGATTTGCACCTAAATAAGCATAATTTGGTAATTCATGCAAGTGATTTACCGAAAGGTAGAGGATGGTCTCCTCTGACTTGGCAAGTTTTAGAAGGAAAAAATGAAATAGTAGTGTCACTCTTTGAAGCAGTTCTGAAGATTGATGCTGGTCCGATATACTTGCAAGAAAAGGTAGTTTTTGAGGGACATGAGCTTTTGCCAGAACTTCGAGATAAAGTAAGCAAAGTTTATGTAAGTTTAGCCAAAGAATTTGTAAAGATGTACCCAAATGTGCAAGGTAGAAATCAGGAAGGAGAAGCTACTTATTACCGTAGAAGATCTCCTAAAGATAGTGAATTAGATATTTACAAAACCATTCACGACCAGTTTAATTTATTGAGAGTCTGTGATAACGAACGATATCCTGCTTTTTTTATCAAGAATGGTGTGAAATACATTTTGAAAATAGAGAAAGCACAACTATAAGTACAAAATAATAAAACCTTAATATTTTATAAGTATAGAAAAATCTTGGTTGAGGAACAAACAATATGAACTCAATTCAAATTCAAAACCGAATAATTAGTCCTAATCATAAGCCTTTTCTGATTGCCGAGATGTCGGGTAATCACAATCAATCTTTGGAAAGGGCTTTGCAAATCGTAGATGCTGCCGTTGATGCAGGAGCCGATGCCATCAAACTGCAAACTTACACTGCTGATACGCTTACGATTGATTACCGAGAAAATGAATTTTTTATTTCTGATAAGAATTCTCTCTGGAAAGGAAAAAGTTTATACGAACTTTATCAAGAGGCTTACACACCTTGGGAATGGCATAAACCTATCTTTGAGTATGCCCAGAAAAGAGGAATTATTGCGTTTAGCACTCCTTTTGATGAAACAGCAGTAGATTTTTTAGAGGACTTGAATGTACCTGCTTACAAAATTGCTTCTTTTGAGAATAACCATTTGCCTTTGCTCAAAAAAGTAGCTCAAACGGGCAAACCTGTTATTATGAGTACGGGAGCAAGTACGCTTTCTATGATTGAAGAGGCTGTGCAAACTTTGCGAGAAAATGGCTGTAAGGATATTATTTTGCTTAAATGTACGAGTACCTATCCTGCAAGTCCTGAAAATTCTAATATTCTTACTATTCCTCATTTAGCACAACTTTTTGGTTGCCCTGTTGGACTTTCCGACCATACAATGGGTGTAGGCGTGGCTGTCGCTTCTATAGCTCTGGGAGCAAGAGTGATTGAAAAACATTTTTGTCTAAGTCGTGCCGAAGGCGGTGTAGATAGTGCTTTTTCTCTTGAACCGCAAGAGTTCAAAATGCTGGTAGAAGAATGTAATAGGGCTTTTTTAGGTTTGGGACAAGTACATTATGGCATTTTAGAAGAAGAGAAAAAAAGTCTTACTTACAAACGTTCTATTTATGTAGTGCAGGACATAAAAGCAGGCGAGAAACTTACTCCTGAAAATATCCGTATCATACGTCCTGGATTAGGTCTGCAGCCAAAATACTACGAAGTTCTTTTGGGAAAGACTGTAAAAAAAGATTTGAAGAGAGGTACTGCTTTGAAATGGGAAGATTTAGAGTAAATATAATTTTGTTCTAAAAGTAAAAATTTATTACTTTTGCTATCAAATTTGTATCATACGTTTTATACGTAAGTAAATTGATACTTTTGAACAATTTATGATGATCGGAGAATAAGGTCTAAAAGGCTGTGTTTCAAAATTGAGTCGTGAAGTTTTCTAAGCTATAGAAATGGATTTTTCTGAAACTTACGAAACCATAATTTATACCATAACTTAAAATCAAATATATCATCAAGTTCAATCTTATGAAGCAGAAGAGCTATGCAATAGTATCAGAAAAAAGTTGGCATCAAGACTTAGTTAAAAACTTGGAAAAGAGAATACATGCAAATTGGTTTTTAATAAATAACAAGGAAGATTTTACCTATGAGACCCTAAAAGAATTACGTATTGATATTGTGTTTATCCCTCACTGGTCTCATATCATTACAGAAGAAATTTATGAAAATTTTGAGTGTATTCTTTTCCATATGACAGATTTACCGTATGGAAGAGGAGGTAGTCCTCTGCAGAATTTAATTATAAGGGGACATCAAAAAACTAAAATTTCAGCACTGAGAGTAACAAAAGATATTGATGGTGGGGATATATATTTAAAGAAAGACCTATACTTATTAGGTACAGCACAGGAGATTTTCTTACGAGCAACCAATATTATTGAAGAAATGATTGTTGAAATTATCAATCACAATCCTCATCCTCAAAAACAGGAAGGAGAAGTGGTAATATTCAAGCGAAGGAAGCCCGAAGAGGGTAATATAAGCAGCCTGCATACGATAGAAGAAGTTTACGATTATATTCGTATGTTGGATGCGGATACATATCCAAAAGCATTTATTGAAACTGAGTTTTTTAGATTTGAATTTTCAAGAGCAAGCATACAAGCTGATAAATCAATTTTAGCAGATGTTAGAATTATTTGCAAACAGAAGAATTTTAGTTGTAGCAGCTCACCCAGATGATGAACTTTTGGGATTAGGGGCTACCATTCATCATCTTGTTCAATTTGCAAATGCTCAAGTCCGAGTAGTGATTTTAGGAGAGGGAATTACTTCAAGAGCTGATGTTAGAGACAGGAAAAAATGGGAAAAAGAATTACAAATTCATAGGAATAATATCTACTCTGCCCAAAAAATTCTTTGCTACCAAGAGTTGAGTGTTTATGATTTTCCAGACAATCGTTTCGATACCGTTGCTTTATTGGATTTGGTGAAAGTAATAGAAAAGGAAAAGCAAAACTTTAAGCCTGAAATTATGTTCACACATCATGGTTCAGATATAAACATAGACCATAGACGAACTTTTGAAGCAGTTATCACTGCCACAAGACCTATGAAAGATGAAATAGTGAAAACAATTTTAACTTTTGAAACCCCCTCTTCAACAGAGTGGCAGGCATTTAATTATCCAAATCCATTTTTACCTAACTTTTTTATTAGTTTTAATGAAAAAAGTTTAGAAGCAAAAATTAACGCAATGATGTGTTATGAATATGAAAGGCGTGAATATCCGCATCCTCGCTCAGTCGAAGCCTTAAAAATACTTGCTCAAAGGTGGGGAATTGTTGTTGGAAAACCCTTTGCAGAAGCTTTCATGTTAGTAAGAAACATAGTATAGTTTTCAAATTTTGATATTCTGAAAAAGTTTTACTTTTGCATAAATTTGATAAAGCACATGGGCTTAGTTTATGCTAAAATAACGCTTATCAATGGAGACGATGCGGCTCTATTTAGACGTGGAAAGTTACAAG
>JANWZC010000232.1 GCA_025054975.1 Raineya sp. | reverse complement strand
CTCCTCTGCATAATAAATGAATTTAGAAATAGTCAGAGAAAGCAGTAATACACCCAACAAAGAAACTAAAATTTCTTCTCCTTTCATTCTGAAAGCCTTGCCTAAATTAGCAATAGTTCTCACGTAGCGAACTATCCTCCAAATGCGAATGACACGCAAGATTTTCAAGAAATGATATTGAGAAAATCCTAACAGGTCGGCATAAAAAGGAAACACTGATAAGAAATCTATAAATCCGTAAAAAGTAAGTAAGTACCTAATTTTGCCTTTCAATCCTTTATATTTGGCGTCATAGAACTTGGCTACGTACAGACGCAAAAGAAGTTCAATAGAAAAAACAATACTAGTTGCCCAATACACCAATTTAAGCAAGTCCGAAGTAAAAATATCTTGTTTTTTTTCAGAAATCAGAATTACCTCAAAACAACTTAATAGTATCGCAAGCATAATAAAGATATTCCCCCAGAAACTCACTTTGGAATTCCAAGGGGAATCGCCAAAAATATCTACTAAAATATGCAAAAACCTGCTTTTACCTTTAAGTCTTTTGAGAATTTTGCGGTCTGAAATTTGGGTCAGGGGTAAATTGCGATACGCTTCTAAAAAATTTTTCATAGAAAAAAATATAAACCGCCTGGAAATTGTCTTAAACGCAAATAATTGCTTGTAAGTAATTTGTAAAATTACTTCGTGAAGACGCACTTAAACTGCCGTTTTTATACTAAAAAATTGTAAGTTAAAGAGAAACGTAATCTTTCCAAATTTTTGAGGCTTGCTCATAAAGCCATTGAGTACGTTCATCAATGGTTTGTTCATTCCAAACCTCGTATTCTAAAAATGGTTGTAAAGTTTCCACTCCTGAAGAAAAACTTTTTAATTTTTCTCTTTTATTTTTCCAACAATCATTCCGAATACTGGAATTCAATCCCTTTTTAATGATTGCCAAATTGCCCAATAGTAAAATTTTGCGATTACGTTCCTGAGGATCTACTTTTTCACCATTCCATTTTTCTTTCCATTTCTTGGGCATTAAATGTTCAAGCGTGTATTCATTAAAGCCCAAAAGTTTAGTGGTATGCTTTGGGGTATTACGCATCTTAGTCTCAATCAAGTACAACACTCCTGCGGCTTGTTTGTTGTTTAGTACAGAATTGAAAATGCTTTCTTTCAATTCTTTATCAGAAGGAAAGAAATTTGTTTTTCCTGTCTGTTCTTTGAAGAAATCTACGAGTTGTTTCTGAGATAAGATGCCATTTCCTATAAGTTGAGCGGTAAAAAGTTGATTGTAATTTTTAGTATCTGCCTTGACTATAATTCTTCGCATTATGTAAGACTCCAAAAATTCAAAGATTTTATTTCTTTCGGCTATATCAGCAACATTTTTCAGAATATAAAGCACATAAGGGGCTAACGTATAAACATCAAGTCTGAACATAATGGCTTTTAGGCGGTCTATGCCAGCCTCTGAGGGCAACTCTTGTTCAAGTATTTCATCATTGAAATTATTTTTGAACAATTCCGCATATTCCTTGATTTCTTTTGCGATTTCCTTTTTATTGTCTTGCAGATATTTTTTTATGAAATCTTTGTAAGAAGAAAAAAGATTTTCATATCTGCTGAAAGTCTGTTTATCGTTTGGTTCTACATTGAGGTTTTTGTCCTGCAATCTAATTTGCAAAAAAGAATAGAAAAATAGGTCTATGAAGGTTTTCCCTCCTCTCTTGACTTCATTTTCCCAATACTCTGCCTCATTTTCAAAAACTTCTTGCCAATACTTTTTGTACTCCTCAATACTATCTTTGTTAAAAAGATAATTTTTCAACAAATCCGCAGTAGTCAGCTTAACACCTAAGGAATTGATAGTATCAAAGATTTGTTGTTCATCCTCATTTTCAGCAAGATCAATACTAACAAATAGAAGTTTACTTAGCAGGTTAGTCAGATTTATCTTTTCTATATCAATTTTTTCTCTGAAATAATTATACACTCTTGAAATATTATCATCTTCTTTAATCTCCTCTAATGCTTGCAAATCCATTATTTTATTGAAGGCTTCAATATCTCTCCCACCAGGTATAAAAGTTATTTTTCTATCAATTACAGACCTGAATACATTATCAAAAATTTGAATTTGATTGATTTTTAAGCAAAATACTTTGAAAAAAATAACAAGGGTTGTAAGACGTTGTTGTCCATCGATTACAATTCTTCTATCTCCAATAGATGAACTAGTAGGAGTGCTCTGCTGTTTTAAGATAATAGAGCCAAGAAAATAGTTTTTTCCTGTTTGGCTAACGTATTCCAGGTCTGCCAATAGCCTTTCCCACTGCTCTTCTTCCCAAACGTAAGAGCGTTGGAAAAAAGGAACTTCAAGAATTCTTGCACCTTGAAAAATATCATTAATTGTTTTTTTCCCTGCTTCCATAAGGTTATTTTTTAATTTGGGTCAAATAGGCTTCTAACTCTTCTTGGCTTTCAAAGACTTTGCCTGCTTTGAGATTGTCCTCTTCGGCACAGAGAGCTTCTAAGTAGGTTATCTCTGTATGAGCATAGCAAGGAACAGAACGAAATTTGCCCTTGCCACGCTCTTTGAGGATTACAGCTCGTAAGCCATAAATAACGCGAATCTGCAAACCTGTTGCTTCACTTTCAAAAAGGTCGGAGGTGTTGAGCCGCATTCTTACCTCTTTGTCTTGTAATCTACTTTCAGGGCAATAGCCGTCCCAAAGTAATTCTGCCATTTCTTGTGGTTTTACAAGTTAGGAAATCTTTTCCATGTTATGCACTTGTACCCACTCGGCATCAGGGAAAAATCGCTTTGCCCAACTTGAAAGCTCCTTTTTAGAGTCCATGCCCAAAGACTTACCATAAGTGGCACTATCCACTTCGGTTACGAAAGTTTCGGTACTTACGAACTTTCTTTTGACACTGCAGGTTACTTTAACTTTTATCATACTCATAAAAATTTAGGTTTTACATTCCTTTTTGCCAATTACAAACAAAAGCTCTTTGCTCATCTGTTTCAGGAGAAAGTCTATGAACTAAGTCAGTAGTGCGTTTCAGATATTCAATCATAGGTAGTACGGTGTGGCTATCTGTATAGCCGTGCCTTTGCAAAAAACAACCTACCACGGTTCCTGTTCTGCCCACCCCTCCCCAACAATGCACATACACCGATTTGCCCGCCTGCACAATCCCATCTATGGTATCCAAAATACGCTTCATAAATTCTACCGAAGGTACGGACAAATCTTTGATAGGCATACGCATCACTTCTACTTGATGTTGAGCCTGTTGGGCAAGTGCAAGCAAAGTAGGAGTATAATCATTCAGTAATTTGCCTTCAAAGGTCTGCTCGGTAGGTTCGGTAAGATTGATAACATAATCTATTTTTAACCTTACCAAACCTTTTACATTGTCTTCAATTTTGTGGATATTCTGAGAAGAAGGTATCCTGCCCGCTAAAAACCTACCAGGCAACACCCAATACGAACGCTCAAAAGGTATCATCATTCTTGCCAAATTTTAATTACGGATTGTAAATCACTAAACTGTTGTACTCAATTTTACCAAGAAAACACCTATTCCCTTTTATCAAATTAACATGCATATCACTCCCCTTTGAAAGCCTGATATAATCATATTCAAAAGGAATTATTGGCTTGTTTGTAGCATCTACAACTCCCCATTTATTTCCAATACTTACTAAGAATAAACCATTTTGGTAAGAATTAATATCATCATATACAAATGGAAGAA
>JANWZC010000231.1 GCA_025054975.1 Raineya sp. | reverse complement strand
TGTTGCCCTAAAAAGCCCATAACAATAGGAGCAGCAGCGGCAAGGATATTTCCTACGATTTCCACACTCACACCTGCTGTTTTACTAATCTGATTTTGAGCATTTTGCTGTGCATTACCAAGTACATGTCCTAAAATTTTCATTCCGTCTTGAATAATGTTTTGCGAATTATTAGCAAAAGCAGAGGCGATATTATTCAAAAGACTACCATCGTGTTTCTCAAGAGCTTTATCCAGAGATTTTGCCCCTTCTTCTTGCTGTACATTTTTATTCAAGCCTCCTAATATCATCGGCAAGCCCATAGCTACAACTTTCTGAACAACCTCCTCATTTACGCCAAATTGTTGAGCTATGTTTTTAAGTATATCGCCTTGTAATAGCCCTGTAAGATTTTGAAACAAATTTTCCATTGTGATTTTAATTTTGATTGAGCTAAAAAATTTTTTCAAATTTGTACATTTAAGCGAAAAAAACAAGGAACTTATCAAAAAAATTTCAAAATATTTACCCCCAAAAGCTATTCCTTGCTGAAAGCAATTTGCTAACTTACAATTTTTTACTAACTTTGCCCTCCAATCAGCTTTGAAAAAGAAGTTTGTATGTTATATCCTGAATACAAAAATCTGCATTACGCCGAAGTTGCCCAAAAGGTACTTGCATTTTGGAAAGAGAATAAAATTTTTGAAAAGTCTATTGCTCAACGAGCTAATGCTCCTGAATTCATATTCTATGAAGGACCTCCTTCGGCAAATGGTACGCCAGGGATTCATCACGTTATGGCTCGTACCATCAAAGATATTTTCTGTCGCTATAAAACACTCAAAGGCTTTCGCGTTGAACGCAAGGGAGGTTGGGATACACATGGCTTGCCTGTAGAGTTGCAGGTGGAAAAGGCTTTGGGCATCAGCAAGGAAGATATCGGTATAAAAATTTCCATCGAAGAATATAACCAAAAGTGTCGTGAAACCGTAATGATGTACACCGACCAGTGGAATGAACTTACCGAAAAAATGGGCTATTGGGTAGATTTGGAAAATCCGTACATCACTTACGAAAACGATTACATTGAAACACTTTGGTATTTACTTAAAAAACTTTATGAAAAAGGCTTACTTTACAAAGGTTATACTGTTCAACCTTACTCCCCTGCCGCAGGAACAGGATTAAGTTCTCACGAACTCAACTATCCGGGTACTTACCAAGATGTTTCCGACACTTCTATTGTAGCTCAATTCAAAGTCATTCGGAATGAAAAATCAGCATTTTTGTTTGATGAAGTTGATGAAGATGTTAGAATATTAGCTTGGACAACCACTCCTTGGACACTCCCTTCTAATTGTGCTTTGGCAGTAGGCGAGGAGATTACTTACGTGAAAGTCAAAACTTTTAATCCTTATACGCATAAGCCTGTCTCTGTGATTTTGGCGAAGGATTTAGTTCCTAAGTATTTTTCTGAAAAAGCTAAAAACCTCAAACTTTCCGATTACAAAGCAGGAGATAAACTCATTCCTTTTGAGATTGTAAGCGAATTTCGGGGCAAAGATTTGTTAGAAATTCGCTACGAGCAACTTATGCCTTACGTAACTAATGAAGAATTACAAAAAAATGCTTTCCGAGTTATCGCAGGTGATTTCGTAACTACCGAAGATGGTACAGGCGTGGTGCATACAGCTTCGGTATTTGGTGCTGATGATTTTCGCGTATGTAAAGAAAATGGAGTACCTTCGGTGCTGGTACTTGATGAAAATGGCAAACCCTCACCCCTTGTAGATAAGAAAGGTAAGTTTGTCAAGGAAGTAGGTAAGCATTTAGCCGAAGGTATCAAAAAATACAACATCAAAACACATAAGGAATTTAGTGAGAATGATTTTTACGTTAAAAATTATCTTTCCGAAGACGAAAAGCAAGAAAATTACAAATCTACCGATGTTATCATTTCTATCATTCTCAAAGAAGAAAACAAGGCTTTCAAAGTAGAAAAATACTTGCATAGCTATCCACATTGTTGGCGTACGGGCAAACCTATTTTGTATTATCCTTTGGATAGTTGGTTTATTCGCACTACTGCTCTGAAAGACCGAATGGTAGAACTCAATAAAACTATTAACTGGAAACCTGAAAGTACAGGCTCAGGACGTTTTGGAAGTTGGTTGGAAAACTTAGTAGATTGGAATTTATCACGCTCACGTTATTGGGGAACTCCTTTACCTATTTGGCGTACCGAAGATGGCAGCGAAGAAAAATGTATTGGCTCGCTTGCCGAACTTAAAGCCGAAATTGAAAAGGCAAATCAGGTATTAGGTTTGCAACAGCCTACGGAATTGCCTGACCTACATCGCCCTTACGTAGATAGAATTATTTTGGTCTCT
The DNA here is from genome assembly GCA_025054975.1 of Raineya sp. Taxonomy (GTDB): domain Bacteria; phylum Bacteroidota; class Bacteroidia; order Cytophagales; family Thermonemataceae; genus Raineya. The sequence continues at coordinate 1,403 of JANWZC010000231.1, read as the reverse complement.
GAAAAAGGGGAGAGAATGTACCGTGAGCCTGATTTGGTAGATGTTTGGTTTGATAGTGGTGCAATGCCTTATGCTCAATGGCATTATCCATTTTCTCCCCTCTCTTTTGGAGAGGGAAAGGGGGTGAGGCATTTCCCTGCTGATTTTATTTCTGAGGGTGTTGACCAAACCAGAGGGTGGTTTTTCACCTTACACGCTCTTGCAGTGATGCTCTTTGATAGTGTTGCTTTCAAGAATGTTGTTTCTACGGGTTTGGTATTAGATAAAAATGGCGAAAAAATGTCCAAATCCAAAGGTAATGTTATCAATCCTTTTGAAACCCTTGAAAAATATGGAGCGGATACTGTGCGTTGGTACATGGTGGAAAATGCCAACCCTTGGGACAACTTGAAATTTGATTTAGATGGCGTTGTAGAGGTGCGAAATAAGTTTTTCGGCACTTTACACAATACTTACAACTTCTTTGCTATTTATGCCAATTTAGATAAATTTATTCCTCAAAATCAAATCTATCAATTCTCTGATGAGGCTACTGAACTTGACCGATGGATAATTTCCAAATTGCAAACTACTATTTTAGAAGTAGAAAAGGCATTTGAGGAGTATGAGCCTACCAAAGCCGCTCGGGCTATCAGTAATTTTGTGACAGAACATCTTTCCAATTGGTATGTAAGACTTTCTCGGAAGCGTTTTTGGGTGGGTGAAATGACTGCCGACAAACAATCTGCCTATGAAACGCTTTTTGAATGTTTGAAGGTAGTTGCCCAAATGATGTCGCCCATAGCTCCTTTCTATGCAGACTTCTTGTACAGAAACCTCATGCGACTTGATACTTATTCTTTGGAGGAAGGTGAGGTGAATTCCTCTTCTCCTTTGGAGAGGGGGTTAGGGGGAGAGGTCTCTGTTCATCTCACAACTTGGCAGAAAGCCGATATTCGCCTCATAGACAAAGATTTAGAGCAAAAAATGGAGCTTGCTCAAAATATTTGTTCGCTTACGCATGCTTTGCGTAAAAAGGAAAAAATCAAAGTTCGTCAGCCTTTGAGCAGAATTTTAATTCCTATTCTAAATCCTGCCCTCAAAGAGCAGATTAGCAGGGTAGCTGAACTTATCAAAACAGAAGTCAATGTAAAGGCTATTGAGTACGTTGATGATACTTCGGGAGTGCTTGTGAAGAGTATCAAGCCAAACTTTAAGCGTTTGGGCGAAATTTACAAGGCGAAAATGAAAGAAGTCGTGGTGGTGATACAAAATTTTTCACAGGCAGACATCAATAAATTAGAACGTGAAGGACTTTATGAAGCTCAAATTTCTGATGGTTTCATTACGCTCACTATGGATGATGTAATTATTGAAGCCAAAGAAATTGCAGGTTGGTCGGTGATGAGTGAAAAAGGTCTTAC
>JANWZC010000230.1 GCA_025054975.1 Raineya sp. | reverse complement strand
AGATTTTGGTGAAAAGTTGTTGCAATATGGACATATTTTTTCAAAACTCAAATGCCCAACTCAAAATTTTACTCTGCAAGCCGAATATCTTGCTTTTCTGATAATTAGACTAAATCTGAATGAAAAAGTTAGGAATATTTTTGGCATGGCTTCAAAAATTTTTAATTTTGCTCACACAATTTTGAAGTTCAACTCTAAATTAGAATGGCTGTGGAAGAGTTCAAAGCAAACAGAGAACGTGCAACAGATGTTTACTCTAAAAGAGTAAAAGCAGGCAGAAGAACCTACTTCTTTGATGTAAAATCAACCAGAGGTAGTGATTTCTATCTGACTATCACGGAGAGCAAAAAACGTTTCCGTGACAATGGGTTTTATTACGAAAAACACAAAATCTTTTTGTATAAGGAAGATTTTGGTAAATTTATTGAGTCTTTGGAGGAAGCTATTGCCAAAGTCAAGGAAATGATGCCCAACTACGACTTCAACCAAGTTTCGGAAGAAGTGTATGAAGATTATGCCCTTGATGATGAGGAAAACAATAGCGAACTCAAATGGGATTAAAAAATAATACTTCGCAAATCAGCCCTGCTTTTGGCAGGGCTTTTTGATAAATTTTTCCATACTTATGAATGTATTAGACAGAACTATCCCCCCAAAAGCTCAAAGAATTAAACAAATTCCTATTGTAAAACCGCAGAAGTTATCACTCAGTAACGGACTAGGTGTGTATGCTATACACGCTCCTGAACAAGAAATTTTACAGATTTCTTGGGTATTTGACGTAGGAAACTATGATAGCACTTTGCCTGCTCAATCTCTGTATGCTGTCAAAATGCTTGCCGAAGGTACAAAGCAAAAAACTGCCCAAGAAATCAATGAAGCTATTGACGAATTTGGAGCATTTTTGGATTTGCAGTCTGATGCCGACCAAACGAATATTACGCTCTACACACCTGCACGTTATGCCGACAATACTATTCCGATTATTGCGGAACTCTTGTTTGAGGCAAGTTTTCCTGAAAATGAATGGCAAATTTTCTTACTCAAACAACAAAAAGATTTGGCTGTCAATTTGCAAAAAACAGCATTTTTAGCAAGTAGAGCTTTTACAGAGATTCTTTTCAAAAATCACCCTTATGGCAAAGTAATTTCTCCTGAATTGCTTGCCGATTACCCCAAAAACGAAGTAATAAATTTTTACAAAAATTTTTTACTCAAAAATCCTTTTTGCATATATCTTACTGGTAATTTCCCTGATAACACTCTGCAAATTTTAGATAAGTATTTCTCACCTTTATCTCTTGAACCTCAAACAAAGCCAACTTTTGAATTGAAAAATACAACTGAGAAAGTTTTTATAGAAAAAAATGATAGCCTGCAAAACTCCTTGTGTGTGGGCAAACTTACCATAGGTAGAAATCATGCAGATTATACCAAATTGAATGTTTGCTCAACTATTTTGGGAGGATACTTTGGCTCACGTCTGATGCAAAACATTCGTGAAGAGAAAGGCTTGACTTATGGCATTTATAGCACTCTACGCAATATGCGTTGGGCTACTTATTTTGTAATAGGTGCTGATGTTCGAGCAGAAGCCTATAAATTAGCTTTGCAAGAAATTTACAAGGAAATTCAACTTTTGCAACAAGAAAAAGTTAGCGAAGCTGAACTTGAAAAAGTCAAAAATTATATGGCAGGTTCTTTGGCAAATGAACTAACAAATGCCAACGCCCAAATGCACTTGCAGTCTATCATTCATTTGCAAAATTTACCTGAAAATTATTACGAAGAATTTTTAGAGCGTTTGTATGCGGTGAGCAGTGAAGATGTTTTAGCCGTAGCCCAAAAATATCTTGATAGTTCGCAAATGCTTGAAGTAGTTGCAGGAAAAAGGTAAAACAGAAAAATAGACCATAAAATTTGGATTTTCTTTGCAAAAATGCTAACATTAAAATCGTAAGAGGTTCTTGATAAAAACATAATACCTTTTTACTATGCCTGCCTTTAATGCTTACATAACCGAAACTCCACCACTGAAAAAAGAAAATAGCCTTTTCAAAGGAGATCCGATTATTTGGTATATTGTTTTGGCTTTTTCAATTATTAGTGTACTTTTGGTGTATAGTGCTACGCAAAGTTTGGCATACCGCGAAAATAGTGGAGATACGGTACATTACCTCAAAAAGCACTCTTTGTTTTTGATTCTTTCGCTTGTAGTAATGTGGATAGCTCATTTGATTGACTATCGTTTTTATGCAAGGCTTTCGCGTCTAGCTCTGCAAATTTCCGTACCCTTGCTGATTATCACTATGTTTTTTGGAGTAGAACTCAATGAAGCTACTCGCAGTTTAGTGATTCCTGGTCTAAATATTTCTTTTCGTCCTTTTGATTTAGCTAAACTTGCCTTGATTGCTCACTTGGCAGCAATGCTTTCGCGTAGGCAACAAAATATTGAAAACCTTCAAGAATCGCTTATGCCTATGATTACTTGGATAGGCATTATTTGCGGACTAATTGCCGTCAATAACTTTTCCACTTCTTTTGTCATTTTTGTAACTTCTCTGTTAGTGATGTTTATTGGCAGAGTGCCTGTTCGCTATTTTGTTACGATTGCTTTGGTAGGCTTAATTGTGATAAGTATTGCCTTGATTTCGGGTTCGCGTTGGGAAACCTTTAAGTCAAGGATTAAGGCTTATTACGAACTCATACAAAACCCTGAAAAAGCTCAAAATACACAAATAGAGCAGTCTTTTATTGCCATAGGTACAGGAGGTTTTTGGGGAAAAGGACCTGGTAGAAGTACCCAACAAGAATTTCTTTCACAAGCCTATTCTGATTTTATTTTTGCGGTATTGGTGGAAGAGTATGGCTTTATTGGCGGTGCGATTGTGATTTTTTTGTACATAGCCCTATTGTACCGAGCCATGATTATTATGTCGCGAAGTAACCGAGCTTTTGGGGGCTTACTTGCCACAGGATTAGCATTTAGCCTTGTGATGCAGGCACTTGTACATATATGCGTAACGCTGGGGCTCGTACCTGTAACAGGCTTGCCTTTACCACTTTTGAGTATGGGTGGAACTTCACTGCTTTTTACAGGAGCTACTATTGGCATTATTTTGAGTGTGAGTCGTGGAGATATTCAAGAGTAAGCTATCTTTTGGCACTGGCTCGGCGGAGGCGGTCATTGATGGCTCTACCTAAATCTTTTTCAGGTAAAAGTTCTGCCCAAAGCACCTTCACAGGCATCTTATCCAACTGCCTCATCATTGCAAACAAATTTTTTGCCGCTTCACTGAAATCCTTATGCGGAGAAAGTATCAACTGATTTTCCAAAGGAATTACAGGCACATTTTCACTGAAAGTTAAAACTCCTATCTCTTGGGGAGAGTATTTTGCTAAAAGTTCTGCTAAATTACCCAAAAACATCTTTTTAGTAGGTGCGTAATGGCTTTCTAAATTACCTGGAGCCAAAGGATTAGAAGAAGAATGAGTTTTTATTTCAACCTCTCCTATTGTTTCCTGTATGCTTTCTACGGAAATGCCTCCTAAACGATAAATGATAGCTTTTTCTCCCTCAAAACCTACGATGGTAGATTCCACCCCTACGTTGCAACTACCACCATCTAAAATCAAAGGAATTTTCTCTCCTAGCTGCTCGGCTACGTGTTGAGCTGTGGTGGGGCTAATGTATCCAAAAGGATTAGCACTGGGTGCTGCCAAAGGGAAATCTAATCGTTGCAAGAGTTGCAAGGTGAGCGGGTGCTTAGGAATGCGAA
>JANWZC010000022.1 GCA_025054975.1 Raineya sp. | reverse complement strand
AAGGTCATAGATAGTTGTTTTTACCGAAAGTTTGAGCATTTCAAGGAAAAGGTCTTTGAGTTTTTTGAACCTATCGCCCAATACCAGCAGGAATTAGAGACACTAATTTCTTGGAATTTTCATGTCCCTAAGTCTAAAACCTCTTTCCATTGAATATAACACAATCTCTCTAAAATTCTTGTTTTTGTATAACCATTCTTTTGAGGTTTCGGTTTTTGTTACTAACACAATCAAGCGATAGATTGGTAATCAAGTTGAAACACGTTTTTAGAGATAAAGACCCAAAAAGAAACATACATAAACTACCCCCTCTTCTTCTGATGTCGTTGAACAAAGCCGAAATTTTGAAGAGGGGGCAAAAGAGAGAAAAGATTAAGAAATTTACTTCGGGATTTTCTGTGGAAAAATCTTGAATAGCTTATTACAACTAAATATGTATCACTTCTCCGTAAGCAGCAGCGACTGCTTCCATAATTGCCTCGCTCATGGTAGGGTGTGGGTGAACCGATTTGATGATTTCGTGTCCTGTGGTTTCTAAATTACGTGCTACAACGACTTCGGCAATCATTTCAGTAACATTTGCCCCAATCATGTGGCAACCGAGCCATTCGCCGTATTTAGCATCAAAGATAACTTTGATAAAACCTTCACTCACACCACTTGCTTTGGCTTTGCCCGAAGCCGTAAAAGGAAACTTCCCTACCTTGATTTCATAACCTTTTTCTCGGGCTTGTGCTTCGGTAAGTCCTACGGAAGCAATTTCAGGTTGGCAGTAAGTACAACCTGGAATGTTATTATAATTAAGCGGATGAGGGTTCAGACCTGCAATTTTTTCAACACAGATAATTCCTTCGGCAGAAGCCACGTGAGCAAGAGCAGGACCAGGGGTAATATCACCTATGGCATAAATTCCTGGAACATTAGTACGGTAGTATTCATCAACCACTACTTTGCCTTTGTCGGTTTTCACACCTACTTCTTCTAAACCGATGCCTTCAATATTCGGCGTAATTCCCACCGCTGAAAGTACGACATCACATTCAGTTTGCTCTATGCCATTAGGGGTTTTGATAGTAACTTTACAACCTACTCCTGAGGTATCAACAGCTTCCACAGTAGAAGAAGTCAGGATTTTGATACCCATTTTTTTGTAAGACTTTTCCAATTGTTTAGAAATTTCTTCATCTTCCACAGGCACAATGCGAGGCATAAACTCCACAATAGTAACATCAGTACCTATGGAGTTGTAGAAATAAGCGAATTCCACCCCGATTGCCCCCGAACCCATAATTATCATTTTTTTGGGTTGTTTTTCCAAGTACATTGCCTTCCGATAACCAATTACTTTTTCGTTATCAATTTTAATGTGTGGCAATTCCCTGGCTCTTCCTCCTGTGGCTAAAATGATGTGTTTAGCTTCTAAAATTTTTTTACTTCCGTCTTTGGCGGTTACTTCTACTTTCTTGTCGCGTGTGAGCTTTGCAAAGCCTTCTATAAGTTCTACTTGATTTTTTCTGAAAAGAAATTGAATACCTTTACTCATACCTGCCGCAACATCACGGCTACGCTGAATCATAGCTTTGAAATCAGCTTGTGCTTGTCCAACTTGTATGCCATATTCTTGGGCGTGCTTGATGTATTCAAACACCTGTGCCGATTTGAGCAAGGCTTTCGTAGGAATACACCCCCAATTCAAGCAAATCCCTCCAAGTTCAGCGGCTTCAATCACAGCTGTTTTCAAGCCTAATTGTCTGGCACGAATAGCGGCAACATAACCACCTGGTCCGCTTCCTATTATTATTACATCGTAGTTCATAAGAAAAACTTTTTTATTAAGAAATTGCGTTGCAAGGTAACAAAAAACCCCGACACTCCGAGAGGTCAGGGAGTAAGTTTTAGCAAAAGTTGTTATTTTCGGTAAGTTACAGCCTTGATAGCCTCCAAAGTTCTTTTCGGATTAGGCAAGATTGCCTCAATGAGTGTAGGAGCATAGGGTAAAGGTACGTCCATGCTATTGACACGGTGTATAGGGGCGTCTAAGTAGTCAAAGGCGTGGCGTTGAACGTGATAGGCAATTTCAGCAGAAATAGCCGCAAGAGGCCAAGCCTCCTCCACCACTACCAAACGATTGGTTTTCTTGACAGACTCCACTACGGTTTTGTAATCAATCGGACGAACCGTACGCAAATCAATTACTTCTACTGATATTCCTTCTTTGGCAGCTTCATCGGCAGCGGCATGAGCTACTTTCATCATCTTACCAAAAGAGACTACGGTTACATCGGTGCCTGTACGCGTAACTTTCGCTACCCCCAGAGGAATAAGATATTCTTCCTCAGGCACTTCTCCTTTATCACCGTACATCAATTCCGACTCCATAAAAATTACAGGGTCGTCGTCACGAATAGCTGTTTTAAGTAGCCCTTTGGCATCGTAAGGATTAGACGGCACTACCACTTTCAAGCCGGGCGTATTGGCATACCAATTTTCAAAATTCTGAGAGTGTTGAGCCGCAAGCATACCTGCATTGCCCGTAGGTCCTCTAAAAACTATCGGCACGGAATACTGTCCTCCTGACATTGAAAGCATTTTTGCCGCTGAATTGATAACTTGGTCAATAGCCACCAAAGAAAAGTTAAATGTCATAAATTCAATGATAGGACGTAATCCATTCATGGCTGCTCCCACGCCAATGCCTGCGAAACCTAATTCGGCAATAGGAGTATCTATTACACGTTCAGGACCAAACTCTGCAAGCATACCTTGACTTACTTTGTAAGCCCCGTCATATTCAGCTACCTCTTCGCCCATCAAAAAAACACGAGGGTCTCTACGCATCTCTTCGCTCATTGCCTCACGCAAGGCTTCACGAAATTGTATAATACGGCTCATTGAATATTAGTTTTTACGTGCTAAAATTGTACTTTATTTACTTTTTTCCAAAAAAAATTATGAAAAAAATTTACGCTATTACTCTTTACCAATAGCTTTGATTTTTTTATCCATTTCGGCTTTTTTATCTTTCATGCCCAAAGTTTCGTAGCAAGCACGAAGCAAATCCATAGTATCAAAATCATTGGGTTTGAGTTGGTCGGCTTTTTCAAGCGGTGGAATAGCTTTTTTGATTTCTACATCTACAATGTTATTGTACTCGCGGGCTTTTTGCTGTTTTTTAGGGTCTTTCAATTCTCCTGTTAGCCCTTCGGCTTCTTTCTTTTTGCGAATTTCTTTTTCTACCTCTACCGCTTTGTTCCAGTAAGCAAAACCTAATAATTTCCAAAAATCAGCATCGTTAGGGAACTGCTTTACAGCTCTTTCGTAAAACTCTATCAGGTTGTTAGGTCCCCCATTTTTAATTTGTTGTTCATATAGCTCAGCCGCTAACCCCCAAATTTGTTTATCGTTAGGATACTGCTTGATAGCCTCTTCCAAAACTTCAAGTGCCTTAGGTATATTTTTTCTTTCGGCATACAAATATGCTATTTGTATTTTAGTAACTCTTTTAGTAGCAGGGTTGAAATTCATTTTTTCTATTTTCTCAGCATACTGCAAAAACTTATCATAGTTTTTGGCTTCCCAAGCCACCGCAGAAACATAAGTAACAGCTACGGTATCTGTTGGATTAGCTTCATGAGCTACCTCAAAAGCTATCAAGGCATTAGCCAAATCTTTTTCTTTGGCATTGTAGAGGTTTGCCCCTTGATTGATAGCACAAGCATACAATTTAGTCTTGATAGCATTTTCAGCGTCTTTATAATAGCCTTTCTGGTTAGGTTCAAGTTCCATTGCTTTCCGATAGGCTTGCAGGGCAGTGCGAGCCGCATTTTTATCCAAATTGGCAAAGTTAGGAATAGGACTTTGAGCAATAGCACTATACACCTCTCCCCTTACAAACCAAGTTTTAGATTTTTGAGCATCTTTTTCGTTCTGAATGGCTTTGTCAATGGCTTCCTTGGCTTTATCTAACTTCCCCTGCTCTAAATTAACCATAGCAGAACCTACTTGTGCCAAATTATGATTTGCCCACAGCAAAAGTAACCAAACAAATAGACCGAAAATTTTTCTCATAAAACAACTCATTTTAGTGTGAAAACTCCACAAAGCTAACAAACATTCTCCAAAATGCCAATGAAAAACTTTTAGAAAATATTTTTGCAATTTTGTTGCATATATAAAAAATATTATGCAATTTTGTTGCATAAACAATCCTTCTGGGCTATTCAGCTCAGAGGTGATGATGTTGTTTTATTAAGAGACAAAGAAGTTTCCTATTTAGGAAACTTTTTTGTTTGGTCAGATATTAGCTTTGAGTATATTCTCTTATGACCGCCATGCCTTGATGCTCAACATAAAATTCGTTTTTGGGTTTATTTATTTACTTCAACTTATCCCCCCGCAAGATACGAAATCTTTTCCGAGCCTCTGCTACGTATCTGCTTCCCGGAAATTTGGTGAGATGCTCTTGATAAAGTTCTTTGGCTTTTTCTTTGTTTTGCAAAATTTCCTCGTAGGTTTTTGCAAGGGCAAAATGAGCATCATCAGCCAAAATATCAAAAGCGTAATTTTTAAGGATAAGTTCGTACATTTCTACGGCTTTGGAGGCTTTTCCCATGCGGATAAAAATATTTGCCTTTGCCCAATAAATGTCATCGGTGAGGCTATGATTGGGGAATTTCTTGAGCATCTGCTCCAAATCATTGAGGGCTTGGTCAAGTTTATTCTGAAAAATAAGCAAGTCAATGCGAGCAAATTCACGCATAGCGGTTTCAGTGCTATCTAAACCCGTGTTATCCTGAATGAATACACTCATATCAATCGCATCGTTAGCAATTTCACGAGAGGTGGCATTTTTCAAAATATCTAAATGATTTTGTGCAGTTTCAAATTCACCTTTGTAATAGCTCAGTTTAGCATTTTTGAGTTTAGCCTCATGCCCAATGGGAGAATCTTTTTGTTCTCTTTCGGCTTGGTAGTAGTATAAAGCCGCCTCGCCAAATTCTCCTTTCAACACGTAAATATCGCCCAACACAATTTTACATTGAGCCACTAATTTGCTGTTGTAGTGAGCTTCTGTGATAGCATCTTGCAAAATCTCAATGGCTTTTTCTTTATCATCAAGGTAAAATGCGTACAAGTGAGCCATATCTTTCAAGGCTTCTACGGTTTTTGACTTGCCTTGCGTATTGATAAGGTCTTGATAATCTTGAATAACCATTTTTACCTTTTCTTTGTCAATCGGAAAGGTGTTCTTGATAACCTCCTCACGAGCCTTAATCAAGTATCTGCGGGCAGGTATAAAGTAAAGATTATCGTTGGGATACTGCTCTACAAAATACCCCAAAATCTTTTCAGTAGCAGGATAATCTTTATTTTCAAAAGCTATTCGCCCAATTTCAAAAAGTTGCGAACCCTGTTTTTTGAAACGCTTGTCAATAGCTTTGGCTTGCACAAAGGCTTTGATGAAATTTTTTTGTTGCATATACAGCCACAAAAGCAATTCATTAGCGGCTCGGTGGTTAGGTTCTTCTTGCACTTTGGCAAGCAAAGTTTCCTCTACATAATTCAATTCCTCATCTGTTCGGAATTCATCTTGCAAAGTACCCTTGACGTACTCACCATAATCCTCACCTTTATTGTAGAGTTTAATAGACTCCTGCAAGAGTTCAGGCTTTTTGCCGAGTTTGGCATAGACTTCTGTAAGTTGCAAGGCATACTTATCATTAGAATTATCGTACTTGCGGGCTTCTAAAAATAATTTTTCAGCCCATTCGTATTTGTCGTATTTTTCAAGGGCTTCGTAAGCATTTTTAGCTCTTTCTCGGTCTTTTTTGCCTGTTTCAATTATGTTCAGATATTCTTTTTCAGCTTCTTTCGTTTTGCCTTGCATTTCTAAAATTACGGCAAAATCCACTTTGTAAAATAGATTTTCAGGCTCTTGTTTGATTTGCTTCCGCAAAAATTCTTCGGCGGTCTTATAGTCTTTCAGGTTAATGAGCGTAAGCAAATAGTTTTGGTGTATGCTTCGCCAGTTATAGGAATGTCTTGCCAATTTATCATAAATATCTTTGGCTTTATCGTACTTGCCTTGTACGAAATATTCTTCGGCAAGCTGAAAATCTTGTGCATACACCGAAGTATGAATCAAGAAAATGAATATTCCGAATTGTAGTACTTTTCCAAGAGAACAGGTTTTCATAAAAATCAAATTTTTCAGAAGGTACGAAAATTTTTTGGTTTTTGCAAGCGAAAAATTTTCCACGCCTTTTTCTTTATGTAATAATAATAAAATTTTTTTTATTTTTATTATTATTATTATTAGGGGCTGTGGAAAACCGCTTTCGTATGAAAAAAAATTGTTATCCACCGAAAATTGCGGATTGTGGAAAACTTTTTCCACACTTGTAATCTATTGAAAATCAATATTTTACAAAAAGTTATCCACATAAATTTTGGAAAAATGTGGATAACTATGTGGATAACTTTTTCCACATTTTGCTCAAAAAATCGTGGAAAACTATGTGGAAAGCTGTGGAAAACTAGGGTATTTTTCCACAAAATGCCTTGATTTTTGTTGGAAAATAATTAAAAAATTGATGTAAGTTTTTTATCAAAATTTCACTGACTTGTTGAAAAGTCGTAGTTTTCCACAGCTTTCCACAGGGCAAAAAGTGGAAAATTTTTTCCCTCAAAAAGTGTGCCAAAAATCGCTTTCCACAAGGTTATCAACAGGTTTTCCACAAAAAAGTGCCATTTTTCCACAAATTTTTTTGCAAAATGTTGATAGTGAAATTTCCAAATTTTTTCGCAAAAAAATTTTTTTCAAAGAACTAAAATTGTACTTTTTTTATATTTAGAAACGATTCGGTAGCTTATTTATTTTGTGAAATCCTTATTTTTTGTTAGATTTGCTAACAAAACTTGAATTCTAAACTATTATGAAAAAGTTACTTTTGATTTTGTGCTTTTGCTTGACTTCATTTTTGCTCAATGCACAAGTATTTTTGGCTGATGTTATTGACCCTATGGGAGCTAATCCTGCTTTGCAACAAGGCGGAACCTTTAATGTTGATGTAGGTAGTCCTTTTGTGGTTGATTGGGCAGAAGGATTTTTATTTTATGGTAATAAAAAAGAACCCTACAAGATTCGCTACAATGCCCTTACTGACCAAATTCATATTCTCAAAGAAGGCAAAGAAATCGTTTTAGCACAAGGACAAGTTGAACGTTTTCATATTCTTTACCAAGAGAAAGAATATAAATTCAAATTCCTAACAAACCTGCCCGAAATTTCCTATGGCTATGCTCAAATCATTTACGAAAAAGATGTAAAAGTGTATTACCGACATCATCGCAAACCTCGCAAAATCAACGATACCGATAGCTATGCCGCAAGTTTGAAAACAGAGGCTTTGGATAAAGATGATAGTTTTATCCTGATACTGCCAAATGCAAAAACCTTTTTCACCAAAGGCAAACGCAAAGAAGTTTTACAGATTTTTGCCGATAAACGCAAAGAATTAGAAAGTTTTATCAAAAAAGAAAAAATTGACACTGAAAAATTAAACGGTCTGATGCAAGTAGTGCTGAAATATGAAGAATTGATAAAGCCTTGATTTTATTTACCTCAGCGTAAGGAACACTCTACCACCTTGAATCATTTCTGTCTCATTTAGATAAGGAACAACTTTTCCTGCTTTTATCCATTCCCAAAGGTCATCTATGCAGATATTTCTTGGAGAACTTTCTACTTTGAAAACTCTATAAATTTGATAATTCTTCCCTTTCTGTACGCAATTAAGGAAAAAATCCCATTCTTTATCGGTGAGATAAAAAGTTCTTTTTTCGTAAGGTGTGCCTTTACACTCGATGTAATGCAAAACATTACCCTTTTTATCTTGAATTTCAAAATCGTGATTTTGCCAACTTTCTTCGAAAATCCCCTTTGTGGAATTATAGTTCAACCAAACAACTTTATGATTAGGATAATTCTTTTTCAGCACTTCAAACAAATACTTTTCACTTTTCTCCTTGATTTCTATATGGTACTCGTCATAGCTTACGGTTGCATCATAACTTGCCCTCACCGAAAAACCTTCTAACTCCTGAATGCGTTTTTCCAACATAGCAATATGTTGGCGTAGTTCTTCAGTTTCGTCAGAAACCTCCTGATAAAGAAGCAATAAATCTTCCGTTGAAAATTGATTGTCTTCGTTGGCAATTAGTGAACTCAAAGCCTTTATTATATCCGCACCCTGATTGACATAAATACAATTATTTTCATCAATACATATATCTCCCTTTTGATAACGATAAAAAACGTGTCCTGCTATTTCGTCAAGTTTTACGATAAGAGGCATTTCGCCTTCAAATAAAAAGATTTTGAATTTATTATTGCATTCTTTTTTCCATTTCTTGTAGTATTTTTCTTGCCATTCTGTGGAGTTACTTTTCAATAATTCAAAATTGTATTCTTCTTGAATAAGCAATTCTTGCCCTGAGCTACGATTAGAGTTAATTATTCTCACGATTTCTTGTAATATTTCAAACTTCTCATTTGTATCAAGTTCTACATTGTTTTCCGAAAGCCATTCAAGTGTATTGAAAAGCATATCACCACTGGCAAGTTTTATATCTCTTGCTAAACTCGCTTTATTGAAAGTATTTTCGTTCAGGAAAAATTTGCGAAGTTGTATCAAAGTAGTGTCTTCGGTAAAAACTCCTAAATCCCTAATAAAGCTAATTTTCTCATCGCTATCTTTGCCTTCGAGCCATTCTTGTAGGTACTCAGGTAAGGCTTCTTGTTCTAATGCGTATTCTGATGGATAAACTGAATAGTTAGGATTAAACCCTAAAATCTCTTCTGTTTTGTATCCTTCTATACAAGACCAGTCGGTTTTTCTGATTGCTGTTTTTTTATTTTTCTTACTCCACTGCTTGAACAAGAACTCAATAAAGCTGAGTTTTTGTTCATCTGACATATCTTCAATTATATAAGGGCAAATAAACTTATCTTCACTAAAATATGGCTCTTTGAGCAAAAGTAAATTATCTGCATAATCTACAAGGATTGGAGGCTCTGGAAAATACTTCAATACAGATTTATATCTTTCATCTAATATTTCTGAGGCATCAATAAAGTCAAACTTTTGCAAATACTTACTAAATCCTAAATCAACTCGCTCTCCTTCTATATTTAATGTTTCAAACTTTGAAAAATCTATCTGCTCTACATGGATACCGTACAAAAACAAAAATGCTAACTGCTCACTATTTTCTATCAAATCTACTTTTTGCTCAAACATTTCAAAAAGTTCTGTAACATCAATTTCCTCTTCAACTCCAAACAAATTATTTAATTTATCCTCACTAATGCCATTTTTACTAAAAATTTTAATTAGGGAACTTACATATCCACTACTCTCGTACTCATAAGGTAAGATTTGAGCAAGACTTAATTCATGGTCTTTAATTTTGACTTTGTCAGCAAAAGGCAAAGCCTTTGAAAGACTAAAATTACCCTCTTCTGTTTCTATTACGATTTTCTCTCTAAAATTCTTAATATCCTCTTCGTTTTTCAAAACATCACAAGCCATTTTCAAAAGTTTATGTTCAAAACTCTCTTCATCGTAAGATTCATTTACATTTAACCAAATTTCTAAAAGAGCATTCAAGAATTTACATTTAGGTTCATCGTAGGCTAAAATAGATACGAGTTCTTCTTTAAATTCATCCACATCAACTTCGGTAACAATAAGATCATACAATTCCTCTCCTCCAATAATTCCCTTTTCATTTTTATATTCATCAAGCTCAACGGGCAGAACTTTGAAAAGTTTAGAAATGTTTTTGTTTTCTTCGATAAAAGATCTAACTTCTTTTTTAGGCGGTCTTACCTGAAAAATTTGCTTGGACTTTCTTAGTATCAAGTAGTTTTCTCCTTTTTTTTCTACTACGAAGTGTTCAAAGAAATTTTCTTTATTTAGTCTAGCTAACTCTAAAATTGTCTTAATTTCATCAAGACCCAAAGCAACAGACTTACTAATAAAGTCAGTTAGAGATTGATTTTCTAATCTGAAAGGCGATTTTTGCAAATGATGAAGTATTGATTTATGAGGTAACCACTTCCTTGTTAATTTTTCAATAGCACTCCGTAGGCTTTCATAATCAGAGATGCCTTTAAGATTTTGGCTAAAAAAGACATTTGAAACCTCTGTAAAAACTTGATAATTTTGTACAAAAACAAATTTCTGCTTCTGAAATACGGGATTGTTTTCTTTCAAATCGTAATAATACTTGACCTCTTCATAAAACTTGCTAATTTGTACATTTCTGAGGTTATCAATAAGCGGATCCCAAAAGGGCAGTATAATCTTTGCGAAAATATCCTCCTCGTCTAAAAAATATTTTTTCAATTCGGGAAAGTTTTCTTTTGGATTTATCTTCAAGAAGTCAAGCCATAGGGGTAAATTCAAGGAGCTATCTACTAAATAATTAAGCTCTTTCAATTCATTATTCCGATTAGCAAAAAGTATCAACTTTTTCAGAGACTCTTTTCCTACTCCTTGTAAATCTTGTAAATGCTTGAACAAAATAATTTTTTCATTAGGGCTTAAAATTGTGGCATTTGTTTTAGTTTTTTCTGCTATTATTTCGAAAAATTTGCTTTCCTCTTTGATGTAACGCACTTTTTCGCATATCATTTTCTCAACAGAAGAACCTTCTCCATCAACCAATTGCTCGGAAACTATAAAACCTAATTTTTCTAAAATTATCTTAATTTCCTGATGCTTTGACTGCAAAATCAAAATATCTTTTTGCAGGCAATTATTGAGGCTTGTTAGATAAATAACACCCTTTACTTTGTAATGAAAAAAGTTCAACTTGCAAAACTTTTCAAACAAAAGAGCATTATTTTTTCTCCATTTAAATTCACTTATTTTCTTGACATATTCTATCAGTTCTTGTAGAAAGGGCGAATTCAAGTAATTTTGAAGTAAAAAATTATTAGCAACCTGCACATCACAATTTTCCAAAACATCTGCAAAATCCCAGCTTTCCAGTCCCAGTTTTTCTTTGTCTTTAGCTTCCCTGACTAAATCCAAATCATTTTTGCTTTCCCACTCAAACCACTGAATATGACCTAATCCCCAGTCGGGTAGGTTAATGGATATATCCAAATCTTTGATTTTTACATTTTCGCATTTTGCGGCAAAGGCATTGTTTTGAGTAGGGATATTAGTTCGTAAATAATTGAGAAGTATATCGTAGAAAACAGCTTTAAGCCATTCGTTGTTCTGCTTGTTGGGAACATCTGAAAGCAATAAACACGCATAAAGTCTTAGAAACTGCTCTCGGTTATTTTTCTTGTACTCTTCTAATCTTGAAGCTATGAAATTGGCAATAATAGGCAATAAATTCTTGTTAGTATTGTCTTTTTGGAGTTTTCTGCGATTAGCCTCATTGCTGAACGCATCACAATGTAAAATAAAGCTGAAACCGTTTGTTTCATCGCCCATTGGGAAATATTTGTAAAAATTTGGCGATTGTTTAATCTTACCGCTTTGCTTATAATCACGATAATATCCAAAAGTAATTTTGATGTTGCAATCTTTGTATTCGGGATTTATTGCCTTAAATTCTTTTGAGTTTTTCAGAATTTCAAACTCTTCTAATTCAAGAGCCTGTCTGCCAATATCTTCATCATTGATATAGACTTTCTGCAACTTTTTCAGCATATTCATGGAATACTGAACACCTTTTTTTAAGTCTTCATAATCTCTATCGATGAGTTCTTTTTTGCCTTCGCCCAAGCGTAAAAAGAAAAAAGTACCTTGCCGAAGAATATTATTGATTCTGGAATGTTTGGCTAAATTTGTATTGAGAAATACTACTAACTCATCTAACTCTTCTTGGGTAAATAGTATTCTATCTTTGTATTGAAGGTCTTTTACTTTTTCATTAGGTTCTGTGGGGAAATTAGTGAGAATAATTTTCAACAGATAAGGTGCATTCTGAAATTCTTGGAAATTTTCTTTATTTGGATATAAAACCTCAAGAGGTTCTCTGTTCATCAATCCTTGCAAGTCTTGAAATTTTGACCAACTAAACAAAATTGGACCTTTATAGTGTTCAATTAGTTCGCTAACTCCTTCATTCTTTCCTACTAATCTATGTATCAATTTGAACCCTATCCCGAACCTGCCTATTTTATCGCAAGTTTTTTTTGTGGTTTGGGCAATATTTAGTACAGATTTTAGTCCTTCAAGGTCAAAAGGTTCGCCATTGTTGATAGCTAAGAAATACTTTTCGTTGTAGAAAATATAAAAATGCGTTGAATTGCAATCTACGGCATTTTGTAAGAATTCGTAAATGGCTTGTCCATCTTCGGCAATTTTAAGAATGGAAGGTAAATAGGCTTTAATATCAGGCTTATCGCCGTGATACATCTCAAAAAAACCTTTAATTCTTTTGTTATTTTCTGTATGATAAGTACCAACAAAATTTTCGTTATAATCTTGATTGTTTTTGTCAATACCTTTCACTTTGGTTTTATACCAAAATCGAAATGCTCTTACACTTTTGATTTTCATTGCTGAAAATTCTTAAATTTTTGTTTCGTTATGGTTGCAAAAATTCATCGGAAATGAAAAAACAATAGCTTTTTAGCTATCATTCTTTACCCCAAACCACTTAACTTGGGTAAAAAATTTACAAGTTTTCTTTTTCTACTTTCTTTCCAGCATAATTCTTTCGATTTCAGCGGCACGCTCTTCGGAAATCTTAAAACGCTGACGACGACGTTCTAATACCTTGCGTACATCTTCAGAAATATAGCCGTCTTGATAGGCGTGTTGTAGCATTTCGTAATAAAATCTTTCGTCTTTGGTGAAGCCATCGCTATCACGTTCTTCGGTTTTACTTTCAGGAGTAGGGGTGGGGTTTGTTTGTATTTTTTCAGTTACAGGATTAGGCTCTTCGATAATAGGTGTTTCTTCTCTGCGGTTTTTGCTCAATTCCTGCTCTTTTTCTTGGGATTCAGTTTTTTGTTCTTCTTTGGTTTGTGCAACCATTTTTTTCCACTTATCGTAAGCGGTCTCTTCTTCGGCGGGGGTGGTGAGGCGAGTTTCTTGGGCGGAGATAGGTTTTTGTGTTTCTTGTATAACTTGTATTTTCTCAACCACCTCACCAACTACCTTTGAAACATCTACAGCCTTCATTTTACGGCTCTCCATTGAAGGAATAGGCAACTCAACATCTACCACAGGCAAAGTTTGTAGATTGATTTCTTGTTTAAGTTCTTCCAAAGGAGCAAAAGTTACTTTCACTCTACACTCCACAGATTGCCATACATTCTGTAAAGAAATCGCAATAGCCTCATCACTACGAGCAGTTCGTTTATTTCGGCGTTTTTTCAGACTTTCTGTTTTACTTCCTGCTTGCAAACTGCTTATTAAATCGTTGAGCTCTTCTTGAACTTCTTCTAACTCAATACCAGAAATTTGTACAAGATTTTTTGAATTAAAGATTGTCTCAAAAGTATCAAGCGAGCCTTGTGTGCGTTCTGCAAGCAGATTTTGCCATTCTGTTTCAACTGCCAACCAAACTAAATTTGTAGGTACGTGAGCTTTCTGCGAAGGATTGAATTGATGTGTAATAATGGTGTTCTGTACCTTACGCATATTAGCATTTACATCATCAGGTAATTTTTCGGCGGCGGGGTCTAAAATACCTTCCTGCTGACGAGGATTGATGTACTCCAAAACAATTTCTTTTGCCCCCAGATGTTGCACAAATTGTATAAATTCGTGCAAGTAGTCGTTGAAAATGAGTTGTTCGGCGTCTGCAAAATGATAATACACACGCTTGCGAAGCGGGTGAGCTACCCAAAATGAGCCTTTACGCACCGCACCACCAATAAGTTTGATGTTACCAACATCTTGCGTAAGCAAGGGAGTTATCCAAAAAGGTTCTTGTGAAGGTAATTCATCGTCTATGTAGGCAAATTTTTTCAAAGGCACAGAACTATGTACTAAATCCAAATAGGCTTGCAGACGCTTTTGTTTGAGTTCGTAACGTAATTCAGGTTCTTTGGTGAGTTGATAGGCTTCGTTATACAGCCATAGACTTTTATTAGGTTGTGTGAGATTTCTTTTAGCTTGTTCGGTGATTATTCGTAAATACAAATCGCTTACTTCTTTGCTCCAAGAATGAGATTGCTCTATGCTGCCATAATTTTCGTTAAAAATTTCTTGGGCAATTTGTAAAACTTTCAAGCCTTCATCTTCCTT
This sequence comes from Raineya sp., assembly GCA_025054975.1. GTDB lineage: Bacteria > Bacteroidota > Bacteroidia > Cytophagales > Thermonemataceae > Raineya. The sequence continues at coordinate 6,757 of JANWZC010000022.1, read as the reverse complement.
GCCCAAGCCGAAAAGTGCTTGTGCCTTTTTGAAGTAAATAAAAGGATTGATTTCACTATTCAGACTTTTGAGTTCATCACAAAGTTTGATGATAGTTTCTAATTCTTTGATACGCATTGCCTCCTGAAAGGCTTGGCTATCGCGGTACTTTGAAAACTCCAAATATTCCATATCCGAAACAAGTAAATTTTGCGGTAACAATTTCAAAAAAAAACTGCTAAAAAACAACTATTTCGTTACAATTTGTTGTAAATTTGCATAAATTATGGCTGACTATGATAAAGTTTGAAAAAGGAAAATATCGCCGTGCTATTCGTTGGGTGTGGTACAGTTTTTTTTTGGTAGTGATTTTTATAGCTTTGTTTGTGTGGGCAATTGCTATCAATTTTTTAGGTCTTTTTGGAGAAATGCCCAGTCTTAAAGCTCTTGAAAACCCTAAAAGTGAGCAAGCCTCCGAAGTGTATAGTGCTGATGGCAAACTAATGGGTAAATTTTTCACCGTAGATAGACAACCATTGGATTTTGAGGAAATTTCGCCTTATGTTATCAATGCCTTGATAGCCACCGAAGATATACGTTTTGAGCAACACGCAGGTATTGATGCCAAAGCCTTAGTAAGGGTGATTTCCAAAATGGGAGGAGCAGGTGGAGGTAGTACGCTTACGCAACAGCTTGCCAAGAACCTTTTTGATACACGTGCCAAAGAAAATCGGGGACCATTGGCAAAAATTCCTTATTTGGGCTTGGTAATTATCAAGTTTAAGGAATGGATTACAGCGGTACGCTTGGAGAGAAACTATACCAAAAAGGAAATCATCACGATGTATCTCAATGAATGTGCTTTTGGTAGAAATGCTTTTGGCATACAATCGGCAGCGAAAACGTATTTCAATAAAAATGCTTCCGACCTCACACTCACCGAGGCGGCAATGTTGATAGGTATGTTGCAAGCCCCTACCAAATACGACCCTGTCAATCCGCAAAAGCAACAAGCCTGCATTGAACGACGTAATGTAGTTTTAGGGCAAATGAAACTTTACAACTTCATTACAGAAGAGGATTTTCAGAAAGCTAAAAATGAACCTATTCGTTTGGATTATCACCCCCAAGATAACTCCGAAGGTATTGCACCTTATTTCAGAAATGAGGTTTTTAAGGAGATTATCAAATGGGCAATAGACAGAGGTTATGCCAATAATGAAAAAGAAGCCAAAGAATTCATTTACACGGCAGGTTTGAAAATTTACACTACGATTGATAGTCGTTTGCAAGCACTTGCCGAAGAAGCCGCCGCCGAACATATGAAAGAAAAACAACAACGTTTTTATGCTCACTGGAAAGCCATTGGCAGAAATCCTTGGGTTGATGAATATGGTAGAGAGAAAATTGGTTATATTGAGCAAAACGCTAAGAAGTCTTATACCTACAAAGTTTTGCAAGCCAAATACGGCAATGATGAAAGAGCCATTTGGAATGAAATGAATAAGCCTCGTCAGATGAGGATTTTCACATGGGAGGGAGAAAAAGATACCTTGATGTCTCCTATGGATTCTATTCGGCATTACAAGAAGTTTCTGCAATTCGGCATGATGTCCATTGAACCTAAAACAGGACATGTGAAGGCTTGGGTGGGCAACATCAATTATCGTCATTTTCAGTACGACCAAGTGCGTCAGGCTCGGCATCAGCCTGGTTCTACGTTCAAGCCTATTGTATATGCGGCGGCTATCAATGTAGGTTATACCCCTTGCCATGAAATGCCTGATATACCTGTGGTGTTTCCTGGATGGATTCCTAAACAAGACGGAGGCTATACAGGGGGAATGTATCCATTACGCCGAGCTATGGGGCTTTCTATCAATACTATTGCCGCAGGCATTACCAAAGAAATTGGTGTTGATGAAATTCGTAAGTATGCAAAAGAATTAGGTATAGAAACTGAATTACCTCGTGTAGCTTCTATTTGTCTGGGCTCGCACGCACTATCTATGTATGAACTACTTTCAGCTTACACCGTTTTTGCCAACAAAGGTTATCACATTAAACCCATGATGATAACGAAAATCACCGACCGCAATGGCAAAGTTTTAGAGGAATTTGTGCCTGAAATTCGTGAGGTAATGAGCGAAAGAAAGGCATATATGATGTTAGATATGCTCATGGCAGGAACAGAACGAGGGGGAACTTCGGCATTTTTGCGTGCTTATCCTGCTTTGTGGAAAAATAATGCTCAAATTGGCGGAAAAACAGGTACCACACAAAACCAAGCCGATGCCTTGTATGTAGGTGTTACGCAAGACCTCATTACAGGCGTATGGGTAGGAGGCGATGACAAAGCAGTAAGGTTTTTGAGTATGTACGAAGGACAAGGTGCGGTGCTTGCTCTACCTGCTTTTGCTCGCTTTATGACCAAAGTCTATAATGACAATTCTTTACCTTACAAACCTCGTCCTTTTGAAAAACCTGCCGATATGGATTTAGATGAATTGGATTGTGCTAAAATGAAAGCAAATATTGAGCGAGTTGGTGATGAAAAAAGACGCAAAAAACGCTGATAGTCAAATGAAACTTTTTAATTTCGGAAATAAGGAAAAAAAAGATTTGGAAAGTTATGCCAAGTATTCGGGTATAGCTTTTCAAATGATGGTTACTATTGGGCTGGCGGTTTGGGCAGGCTTGTATTTAGACGAAAAACAACAACTTTCTCAACCTTATTGGACAATCGGATTGACTACTATGGCAGTGATTGCATCTATCATTTCAGTCATCAAGAATTTTTTACCGAAAAAGTAGCTCTCCAAAATTTTCTTACGTAAGGTGGCAAATTTCCAGAAAAATATCTATCTTTGCAATAAGGCAAAGTCTAAACAACATAAACCTTTTTGCCTGCACATTTTGCTTTTTTGAAATGTGCTTGTTTCACATTACAACCTTGATATGGGCAGTGATATATTACTAACGATTTTTTTAGTCCTACTGAATGGTTTGTTTGTTGCGGCGGAGTTTGCGATAGTCAAAGTAAGAGCCTCCCAAGTAGAAACCAAGTCTTTATCAGGTAACCGCCTTGCTAAAAATGCCCTGCACATCATCAACAATTTAGATGCTTATCTTTCGGCAACTCAATTAGGTATTACACTGGCAAGTTTGGCTCTGGGTTGGATTGGTGAGCCTGTGGTAGCTAAAATCATCTCTCAAATTTTAGACCTTTTTCACATTCAAATTGATGAAAAACTGCTTCATCAAATTGCTTTGGTTACAGCTTTTACGCTAATTACGTTTTTGCATATTGTTTTTGGCGAGCTTGCTCCTAAATCTTTGGCAATTCGTTATCCTGAACGTACTACGCTTCTTTTGGCAATGCCTTTGCAGGCTTTTTATGTAGTGTTTCGTCCTTTTATTAAGGTTTTGAATGGCTTTGCCAATTTGGTACTGAAACTTTTTGGTGTGCCACTTATACACGGACACGATACACATACCGAAGACGAAATTCGTTTGTTGCTCGCTGAAAGCAAAAAAAGTGGTACTATCAATACCACTGAACACGAACTTTTAGAAAATGTTTTCAAATTTGATGACCGCCTTGCAGAGCAAATCATGACACCTCGCACTAAAATTGTAGGTATCAAGTCTGATGCCACCTTAGAAGAGGCTTTGGAGGTTATCATAAAGGAAGATTATTCTCGCTTGCCTGTTTATGAAGAGTCTTTGGATAATATCATTGGAATTTTGCACGCCAAAGATGTAATTAAAAACTTGCACAATCCGAAGGCAAGTGTAGTTTCGTTGATGCGAAAGCCTTATCAAGTCTCGGAACGCAAGTCTATCAATTTGCTTTTGCGTGAAATGCAAAAAAAACGTATCCAAATGGCAGTAGTGCTTGATGATTATGGTGGCACGGCGGGCATTGTAACAATGGAAGATATTTTAGAGGAAATTGTAGGCGATATTCAAGATGAATATGACAACGAAATGCCAGTGGTGCAACAAAAAAGTGAAAATGAATTTATTGTGAATGCGTTGGCGAGTATAGAGGAAGTCAATAAGTTTTTGCCCGAACCTATCCCTATCAGTGAAGATTACGATACCGTGGCAGGTTTTATCAATCAAGTATTTGGCAATATCCCCCAAGAAAATGAAGAATGGCAAAGTGAGCATTATATTTTCAAGATTTTGCACAAAGAAAACAACACCATTGAAAGTGTGTTGCTCAAATTAGTTGAACCTATCCGCGAGGAAAAACCTGCCATTAACTTTGAATAAGCCTAATTTTGCATTTCTTGCATTTTTTGTATGAAAATTATTTCTTACAACGTCAATGGTATTCGTGCCGCCTTGCGAAAAGGCTTTGCCGAATGGCTGAAAGCTACTAATGCTGATATGATTTGCTTGCAAGAAATCAAGATAGATGCCCAACAATTTCCTTATCCGATTTTTGAAAATTTGGGGTATGGGTGTTATGTTTTTCCTGCTCAGAAAGCGGGGTATAGCGGAGTAGCCATTTTGAGCAAAAAAGAGCCTCTTGCAGTTGAGAAAGGTTGTGGCATTGCACTCTACGACCAGGAAGGTAGAATTTTACAGGCTCATTTTGAGGGATTTACCTTGATGAGCGTTTATTTTCCTTCGGGTTCAAGTGGGGAGGAGCGACAGGCTATCAAGATGCAATTTTTGGCGGATTTTTATGAATGGATTAAACCCCGAACCTCTGAAAATTTGATTATCTGTGGAGATTTCAATATTTGCCATCAAGCCATTGATATTCATAATCCGCAGGCAAATGCGAATAGTACAGGTTTTTTGCCTGAAGAGCGTGCTTGGCTCACCGATTTTCTGAATTTAGGTTTTGTAGATACTTTTCGCTACTTGAACCCTGAACCACATCATTATACGTGGTGGAGTATGCGTAGCAATGCCCGAGCTAAAAATTTAGGTTGGCGTATTGATTATCAAATGATTAGCAAGCCACTTTTGCCTAAATTGCGAAAGGCTTTTATTCTTTCGCAAGCCTGCCACTCCGACCATTGCCCCACAATGATTGAGATGGAGTTGTGAGAGGTATAACCAAGTTTTGTATTACTGCTTAGGTAAATGGAATTACCAAAACGAAAAATGTCCTAAAATTCCGATATTGCTGGCTCTGCCAATTACTCTACCCTGACTTTCTTGTGGGGTGTTTGAATAAACGTAAGTACCCTTTAATAAATTGATAGGAATATAAGTCGCTTGCAGTTCTACTCCCCAAAAATTTTTGTATCTTGTAATGCCATGTATGCCTAATTTAGCTTTCAAATTTGGGCTAAACCACAATAAACCTACATGAGGTTCCAATCTGGTTTTTATTGCTAATAGGTCTCTATTATAGCCAAGAACATATAAATTATGAGATCCTTCCATCGTTGTGCTTATGCCAATACCTAAACCTCCACTCCAAAGTTTTTTTGAATTTAGTGCTTTATATTTTTTCAAGAAAAAATTACAGTCCAAAATAAACTCTTCAATATGCTCTCTTACAGGGTTTACGATATACGGACCTGTTGGATTAGTCGGAGGAAAACGAGGAGTTTTGAATGATGTGTTTATGAGCTTTCCTTGAATATCTATTTCATAAAACCATTTTTCTGATTTTTTGAATGAATTTACCAAAGAAATCCCTCCTCCTATGCCCACGCCGTTAGCTCCTTTAAGGTAGTTTCCTTCGCCAAAATCTTGTATAACCAATGGTTTTTGATACATATTTGTAATAATATGAAACAAAATAGTAGGCTTTTGGGGAAGTGCCTTATGTGAAAACTGAGAAAAGCCATTTTGAACTATCCCAACAAAAAGAAAAACCCAAAGAAAACATCTAAAAACCATACGTTAGCTGAATAGCAGTATAATGATTGAAAATTTGTAATTTCCCAGAAGCAGATTTACCTTCATTGGTTTGTACTTGGTATTCACCTGTTCCGATGTTATTGAAGGTATAATTTAGCAGTATAGCCCCTTCTAAAAAAATACCATTTTTATTGAAAAAACTTCTTCCTACGCCACCAAAAACACCAAAATATCTGTTTTTTCTCTGGTTAGTATTATCATCGTAAGCCATATCTATTTTTGCCCTAAAATTATACAAAACAACAGATGATTCAATAAAAGAACTTTCGTATAAAACAAGTTTATCTTGGTGTCTTTGGTAATTTGCACCTATTTCCCAAAACCAAAAGTGATTATTTTTTTTCAAAGGGACATACTGCCTGAAACTTACAGGTATCTGTAAATAATTACCCAACCAGAGATAATCGACAGGTAAAGATTTACGATTTGCGTCTCTATTTTTAATTAGTGTATTTAATATGCAAAATTGTAGCCCTACATTGATACCTGCATAATTTTTTACTTTACGCCAAACACTTACCCCACCTTGAAAGGTGGGAGTAAGTGAGCGTTTCAAGGGAACAAAATCTCCTTGATTTTCAAAATTCATTGTGTAAGCAAGCGAAGGTTGTAAGGTTATTTTGAAAAATGCTTTTCTTTCTGCAAAATTTACTAATGCACTATCATTTTGAGCCTGTGCTATCAACGGAATCAGTATGATGAACTTCAAAAGTTTCATGGGGCAAACGAGAAGTCAGGGCTATATTTTCAGTTACAAATTTCAACTACAAAAATAATTTTTGAAATTCAAGGCTCAAAAATTTCTTGCGACAAAAATAGAATAGCGGCAAAGTTTTTTCAAAATTGCACTTATACAAGATTTTTGTGGTACTATGAAAAGACT
>JANWZC010000229.1 GCA_025054975.1 Raineya sp. | reverse complement strand
ACTCCTACTCATTTACGAAACAGAATATCTGCTCTTGGTAGCGATTTACAAGCACAAACTGGTGCAGAATTGAGATATGAAACTATTGGAACAGCACCTTTTAGACAGCTAGTTATTCAGTGGACAAACTATAGAAAATATTCAGCCTCTGGTGACTCTTTCAATTTTCAAATAAGATTATATGAGACTACTAACGAGATAAGAATAGTATATGGTTCATTTACTTCAAATGCTACAGATGCTGCTCCACAAGTGGGTTTGGGAGGGGTTACAAATACAGATTTCAACAACAGAACCACTACTACTAACTGGTCGGCAAGTACTGCAGGAACTACCAACACAGCCACAATGACTTTGACAAATACTGTATTTCCTTCCTCTGGTCTTACATATATTTGGACAATTCCTGCACCTTGTTCAGGTACGCCACCTACGCTAACAGCTTCTGTTTCGCCTACTACTGCTTGTTTAGGTTCTCCCCTCAGTTTAAGCGTTCCTACGGTAGTCGCTTTGAACATTACTTATCAATGGCAATATGGTTCAGGTTCTAGTTGGACAAATATCACAGGGGCAACTACTGCGTCAGCTACTGTACCTATGATACCTGCATATATTGGTCAGCAGTTTAGATGTTTGGTAACTTGTACTAGCTCTGGTATTACAGCACCTTCCAATCCTTCTGTCGCAGTAACACTGGCTGCTCCTCCTACGTATGCCGCTTTACCTGTATCTGAAAGTTTCGAAGGCACTTGGCAAAGTGTGTGTGCTACTAGGGACGTACCCAATAATAGCTGGCGTAATACACCTGTTACGGGTGATGCTTCTTGGCGAAGAGATAATGATGCAGCGGGAGGAGGATGGACATCTCCTACATCAGGGGGCTATACTCCTGTTTCGGCATTAGGTAATTATTCAGCAAGATTTCATTCCTCCGGGGCAGCTTCGGGTCAGACAGGAGATTTAGACTTATACGTAAATTTAAACACACCAGGCATAAAACAAATTTCTTTTCAGTACATCAATACAAATGGTACAGATGTTCTGCAAGTATTTCTTTCTACTGATGGTGGGGCAACTTTCTCTCCATTAGGTAGCCCTATTGGCGTTGCGGCTGCTTGGACAGGCTACTCTTACACCACAAACGCTGTTTCAGCTACGGCAGTAATTCGCTTCCGAGCTACGTCAGATTTTGGAGGTACAGATATAGGATTGGATGCGGTAGTAGTACAGCCCCTTACTTTGTTAGTGGAGGGTTTAGGCTCTAATCCTGTCCCCAGTGGTAGTGGCCCCAGTTTGTTAAATGGAACTAATTATGGTTCTATTCCTGTGGGTGGGCAAATAGATAGAGATTTTGTATTGAGAAATATTGGTACATCTAATATAACGCTTTTCAGTGTTACAACCTCTAATGGTACTAATTTCCCTATTATTACATTTCCTTCTTTGGTAATTCCTGCGGGTGGAACATCTACATTGAGGATACGTTTTACGGCAGGTGCTGCGGGAACTTACAATTCTAATATACAGATTGTTTCATCAGGCGTGCCTAATCCCTATACTTTCCAAGTTAGTGGAGCGGCAGGAAATTTTGTGGGTAACTATGCTTTCTCGCAGTGTTCGGGAACTTATACACCTATAACAGGGGGAACACAGTTAGCAACGGGTACTTTTGATGATAGTTTCTACACTCAGACAATACCTGCTTTCACTTTCAATGGTACTTCTTATACTTCTGTCTTTGTAGGTACAAATGGTTGGTTACAATTTGGCGGTTCAGGAAGCACTACAAATTATAGTCCTATCTCTTCAACCGTAACTGCCAATGGTATCATTGCACCATTAGGAAGGGATTTACAAGGCAACTCTAATGGTGAGATAAGATATCAACAAGTAGGTGATGAGTTAGTTTTCCAGTGGGCAAATGTGAAAAGATATGGAGGTGCTTACAACGGAGAGAATATTAGTTTCCAAGTAAGACTCAATACTACTAATGGACAAATTAGAGTAATATACGGGGCATATACTCCACCTACAACGGCTCCTACATCTCCCGTGCATCCACAAGTAGGTCTGAGAGGAGCAACTAATACAGATTTTAATAATAGAACTACTACTACTAATTGGGCAGCAAGTACGGCAGGTACTGCTAATACGGACGTAATGGTTTTGCTTTCGGGAGTAGCTCCTGCGTCTGGTCTTACATATACATGGACACCTGCGGCCTTGTGGGTATTTGGTGGTACTCCTCTCACACTTATTGCTCACAACGATTTAACACCTTCTACCGTAGATGGAACAGATATGGGTATAACAACTCCTAGTGTAGCTGTATCTCGTACATTTACTCTGCAAAACAATCAGAGTGCACCTATTAGTATCTCTTCTATTACCTCAAGCAATCCATTATTTACTATTTCTGCTGCTCCAAGTAGTATAGGTACTTGTGCAAGTAATACTGCTACTTTCATTGTTAATTTTTCACATACCGCAGTAGGAACTTATACAAGTGATATTACTATCAACAACAATACTGCAATAGGTGCTTATACGTTCAGAGTTCAGGCGGTTGTGGCTATTCCTGATATTAACGTGCAAGGTAATTCAGTGAATATTCCAACAGGCTCTACTACACCTAGTTTAGCCAACCACACTGATTTTGGTAATGTAAATGCTACGATTGCTCCTGGCTATTTTGAAAGGGTATTTACTATTCAAAACACAGCTTCCTCAGGTAATCTTACCATAGGTACCGTAACTATTAGTAATCCTCGCTTTACGGTGGTAGTACCTCCCGCTTCTGTTGTAGCTCCTGGTGGCTCTACAACCATGACTATCCGCTTTACACCTATTGCGTCAGGGGTACAAAATGCAACCGTTACTATACCTAATAACGACCCTGATGAATCTCCTTACACCTTTGCTATAAGAGCTACAGGCGTACAACCAGATATGGAGGTAGTAGGTACTAATAACACCAATGTGCCTAATGGTAAATTTTTAGCTACCAATTACGATGGTACATTCATGGGAGTAGCTACTTCCAGTTCGCCTGTTACAGCTACTTTCACCATTCGCAACAATGGTAATTTAGCTCTCAATATTTCAAGTATTACTATGGCAGGCGGTTCTCCTTTTGCAATTGCTAATGCTCCTACTTCAGTAGCTCCTGGTAGTTCGGCTACATTCAACGTAGTGTATAGCCCTACCAATGATGCCGCACAAGATACAGTGAAAATCGCTTCTAATTTCCCTAATGCTCCAATGTATCGTTTCTTAGTGGCAGCAGGTGGGGTCATTTCAGCCTTAGATTTACAAGACGGAGAACTTACTATTTCGCCTAACCCAAGTACTGATGTGTTCAATGTACAAATTAAAGGCAATCGTTACAAGGCTGTAAAACTTTCTGTATATGATGTTACGGGAAGAAAAATACAGACTATAACTGAAAACAATTTCACTGGTTCTGTGCCTGTAGATATGCGAAACTTTGGTGCAGGTACATATCTACTCCTCATAGAAACCAACGGTGAACGAGTTGCCCGAAAACTTGTCAAGCAGTAAGGAAAACTGCTATTTACACAAATCCCGAAAGAATTTTCTTTCGGGATTTTGTTTTAAAGAAAGTTACGTACTTAGTGCTATCACAAAAAAGTTGGAATGTCAAAAGGGGGACTTAAATTCTTACCATAACGTGAGTTGTTAGTTAAGTTTTTGATATGCAGTTATTTGTGAAAAATATTTTGGATAATTGTAAAAATAATTGGGCTTGTATTGTACTTATCCAAGATTTAGCTACACAATTCAAATTAGTAAG
>JANWZC010000228.1 GCA_025054975.1 Raineya sp. | reverse complement strand
AAAAACCAAACTGCAAGCCAACACAATATTTTTTTCAACCCAAATCAAGCCCACACAACCACAAAAAGCATTAGCTAACGTAAATAAATTCGGAATATATTTTTTCACTTTTTGATAGAACATTTTTCACGAAAATTGCTATATTTGAGAGTAAAATTTTATCTTTCTGCAAAGAAAAGATTTTTTCATTCGCCAAACAAACAAACCTAGACTCTTATGTCAAATTATGTTTCCCTTCGCAATCTAAAATTCTTGCTTTACGAGGTCTTTGATGCTGAAAGCCTTATAAAATATGAACATTACAAAGACCACGATAGGCAGTCTTTTGATATGATTATAGAAACTGCCAAGCAAATTGCCGATAATTTGCTGTATCCGATTTACCGAGAAATGGACGCACAAGAGCCTGATTTGGTAGAAGGTAAAGTGGCTGTTCATGAGGGCATTGGCAAATATCTGAAAGCTATGGGTGAAGCAGGTATGATAGGAGCTACTTATTCTTATGAAGTGGGAGGCGGACAAGTGCCTGCTACGGTGTATTCTTTGGCAAGTTTCATTTTGAGTGCTGCTAATAATGCTGCTTCTATGTACACTGGTCTTTCTACGGGAGCAGCGAGACTTATCATCAACTTTGGTAGTGAAGAGCAGAAAAAGACGTACGTACCTAAAATGCTTTCAGGCGAATGGCAAGGTACTATGGCTCTCACTGAACCCCAAGCAGGTAGCTCACTTTCTGACATTACCACGATTGCTAAACCTTTGGGCGAAGGTAAATATCTTATCAAAGGGCAAAAAGTATTTATTTCCGCAGGAGAGCATAACCAAGCTGAAAATATTATTCATCTGCTATTAGCTCGCATAGAAGGAGCACCTGCGGGTGTGAAAGGTATTTCACTTTTTATTGTTCCTAAGTATCGTATAGAAAACGGAATTTTAGTCCCCAATGGAGTTGTAGCAGGAGGCATTTACCACAAAATGGGGCAAAAAGGCACACCTGCTATGCACCTTATGCTCGGCGATAACAATGATTGTATTGGTTATTTGGTAGGTGAAGCTCATCAAGGCTTGAAATATATGTTTCAAATGATGAATGAAGCACGCTTAGGCGTGGGTTTGATGAGTGCCGCTATTGCTACTACGGCTTATTATCACGCTTTGCAGTACGCTAATGAACGTCCTCAGGGACGCAGACTGAACGAAAAAGACCAAAAAACTACCCCTCAAACTAAAATTATCAACCACCCCGACGTAAGACGAATGCTCTTGTTTCAGAAAGCTGTTGCGGAAGGTTCTTTGAGTTTGCTTATGGAATGCTCTCGTTACTTTGATTTAGCTGAAGTTAGCGAAGGAGAAGCCAAAGCTAAATATCAAATGCTTTTAGATTTGCTTACTCCTATTGCTAAAACTTTTCCCGCTGAATATGGTATCAAAGCGGTAAGTGAAGCTATGCAAGTTTTTGGAGGATATGGCTACTGCAAAGATTTTCCCATAGAGCAACTCTATCGTGATATTCGTATCACTACTATCTATGAAGGAACTACAGCTATTCAGTCGCAAGATTTATTGGGCAGAAAAGTTACTATGCAAAATGGTGCCGCTCTGATGGCTCTGATGCAAGAAATCTCAACTACCTTGCAAGAAGCTACTACTTACGAAAACTTGAAAAAATATGCCGAGCAACTCCAAAAAGAACTTGGCAGAATGCAACAAGTAATTCAAAAACTTATTCCTTTTGCTATGCAAGGCAATTTTGAACGCTTCTTGGCTGATGCAAATTTATTTATGGAAATGGCAGGTTTGATAGTGGTGGCTTGGCAATGGCTCAAACAGGCGGTAGTGGCTCAAAAACAACTACTCACGCAAAGTCTTTCTGAGGAGGATACTGCTTTTTATGAAGGAAAAATTCAAACTATGCGATACTTTTTTGCTTACGAATTGCCCAAAACCAAAGGTCTGGCTACGCGTCTGCTTGATGATGAAGTAATCACGATTGTTGAAGAAAAAATAGAATGGTTAGTGTGATAAATACTTTCAAAGACTTAAATTTTCAACATCTCTTATACTCAAAGAAAATTTGGTTTTGCACCTCTCTTTTGGCATTTCGGCTACGCTCAACGACCAAAAGAGAGGCTTAAAACAAACCTGTTGGGAATATAAAAACTTTCAAAGGCACTTTCAAAAAAGAGTTTCCTTGTTTCTGAATAGTTAAATTCACAATACAATTTCCTCTTCAGATTATTTTTCTGTTTCTTTTGAATGTGGCTTTTTAGGACGAGAAAAATAACTATACATTGTAGGCACTACATAAAGCGTAAGCAACAAACTAAATAAAACGCCTCCCACAATTACTGTTCCCAAAGGCATACGACTTTGTGCCGCCGCTCCCAGCGAAAGAGCGATAGGCAATGCCCCCAGCATAGTAGCTAATGAAGTCATTAGTATTGGACGCAAACGCTGTTTAGAGGCTTCCACGAGTGCTTTTGCTTTCGGAATACCTTGTTCTTGCTTTTGATTGGCAAACTCAACTATCAAGATACCATTTTTTGTTACTAAACCTATTAGCATTATCATACCGATTTGTGAGAAAATGTTGAGCGTTTGCCCCAAAAGCCACAAACTTAATAAAGCCCCTGCCAGAGCCAAAGGTACGGTGAACATTATTACGAAAGGGTCTATAAAACTTTCAAATTGTGCCGAAAGCACCAAATATACTAACAAAAGAGCCAAAAAGAATGCAAAAGCCGTATTAGACGAACTTTCTGCATAATCTCTTGATGGTCCTGAAAGTGAAGTTGCAAAACTATCATCTAACAATTTTTTGCCAATGGCTTGCATAGTTGCAATGCCATCGCCGATAGTTTTGCCTGGTGCCAACGAGGCTGAAATAGTTGCAGATTTATAGCGGTTATAATGAAAAAGTTGTGGAGGGTTACTTGTTTCCCGAATACTTACCAAATTGCTCAACTGTATCAATTCACCTCTATTATTTCGTACATAAATCTGACTTAAATCCGTAGGTTCATCACGAAATTCACGTTTTACTTGCCCTATTACTTGGTATTGCTTGCCATTCATGATGAAATAACCCATTCTCCTGCCACTATAAGCCGCTTGCAAGGCTTCGGCAATATCTGCGGTGCTTACGCCTGCATCTTTGGCTTTGAGCCTATCAATAGAAACTTCTAATTCAGGTTTGTTAAATTTGAGATTAGCATCCACTGCCAAAAATACCCCACTTTTACGAGCCTCCTCCAAAAATGTAGGCAAAACCTTCTTGATTTTCTCAAAATCAAAATTCTGTATGACAAACTGCACAGGCAAAGCCCCACGCGAGCCTAATCCCACAGAAATAGTTTGCTCTTGCACAACGAAAATGCGTCCATCGTTAAACTGCGAAAGTTTTTTATTCACATAATCTACAATTTGTTGTTGAGAGCGTTTGCGTTCTTTGGGTTCAACTAAAATAGCTCGTACAAAAGCCGTATTAGAACCTCCCCCAATAAAAGTAGGTGCGGTAGAACTGAATACGCCTCTTGCTTCGGGCACCGAATCTCTTACAAAAGTAGCAAATCTATCCACGTATTCGGTCATGTAATCAAAAGATACGCCTTCGGGAGCAGTAAGGCTCATACGAAAATTGCTTCTATCCTCCAAAGGAGCAAGTTCAGAAGGGATTTTTTGCAAAAAGAAATAAATCATTCCCACACAAGCTATTACCAAACCTATTCCCACCCAACGCACACGCAAGAAAGCCTGCAAAGTTTTGGCATACAGGTTTTCCATTCCCACAAAAAAAGGCTCTGTAATCCTATAAAACCACGAAGGTTTATTTT
>JANWZC010000227.1 GCA_025054975.1 Raineya sp. | reverse complement strand
GAACCCCATAAATATTTTCTTTTTGTATGGAAGCCGTTAGTTGCAAATCTCCATAATTACAGAAAGCAGAAATATATTTATCCTCACAATCAAAATGGTAGCTATGGTCAAAGTAGAAGTTTTTATTGTCTTTCAAACCTTTGTAAATTTTACTTTCTTGCGTAATTACTAAATCATTCCATCCAACATGTGGCACGGTAGCATTATTTTTAGGCACAATTTTCCTAACATTTCCTTCAATAAAGTTTAGCCCCTTATGCAAACCATTCTCTTCTGATGTTGTAGCCAATAACTGCATACCCAAACAAATACCTAAAAGAGGCTTTTTTTCATGTAAAACTAATTCCGCAAGTATTTTATCCAAATTTTTACGCAAAATAGACTGAATAGCAGGCTCAAAAGCTCCCACACCAGGCAGTATAAGTGCGTTAGCTTTTTTGAGTTTGTCATACTCATCAGTTACATAAACTTTGTAGCCCAAAAATTCAACAGCGTTCTGAACCGAGTAAGTATTTCCTAAATCATAGTCTATTATAGCTATTTGTGTATTTTTATACCTCATAATCCTGACCTACTTTAAATTTTCTCACCCATTTTCCTTCGGCATTTTTTTCAAACAAATCCTTATTGACAAATTTATCTACTACTTCCCAAAATTCCTGTACCGAAATTCCTATGTACTTACAAAAATTTTCTATATTTTCTTCTGAACAAGTTCCATCATATTTTTCTACTAAACTAATTGCTTCCTCTCGCGTAATAGTACCCTTCCTGATTTCTTCATTCATATAATCGGTAGTTCGTCCAAAGCCAAATTTGAGATATTTTATCATCTGATTTAGACTAACCCAATCTTCATCCAAAGAAGTTACGCCATAAGGTTCTCCAATATGTTCAGGTTTTTCTTGCCTTACGTCTAATCCTCTTAAAGCTGAGTAGTTGCCGTTATTAAGTAAAGACCAATCTTTCCAAAAATAACCCAAAAATACAATTCTCAAGTTTGCTCTCTGCATTTCCTCATCGCTAGGATAAATGTATTGTAATATCTGATTTTTTCTTATTTCTTCTGTTAAAAGCCAAGTTATATCTCCACCTCCAAGCGTATTCAGGTGTTTCAGATTGTTTCCATCGCTTCCAGTTTTTCCTTGAGTTTTCAGATCTCCTAGCTGCAAAGCTGGATTTTCTCCCCACCAGATTAAAGGAATTTGATAAGCGATTGCCAATCTTGGCACACTACTGAATAAAGCTAATTCTGTCGATTTTGCCCAATTACCATATTCTAGGAATCCTTTTTTCATAAGATTCTTCCAAACTACGGGAGCAGGATTTATAGAAATGCAATCAAATCCATGAGCTATCAAGTTAGAAATATTATCAACTCCTCTTTGTGTTACTTGTTCAGGTGGATAGCTTAGGCAAACAAGTAAGGGTTTCATCTTTAGTATATTTCTAACAAAAAGAGCTTGCCTAGTACTGTCCTTGCCACCACTTACACCTATTATGCAATCATAACCTGAATGGTTGTGCCTTTTTCCGAACTCAACTATCTCTTTCAATTCCTTTTGATGCTCTTCCCAATCTATTTCTTTAAGATTTTCATAATAATTGCAAGCAGGACAAATACCGCGATTGTCAAAATTAGTATTAGGACGAGTGTTTGGTTGTAAGCACTTTTTACAATATTTCATGTTTATATTCATTCTTTAAAAGCCCATATTCTATTATATCAACATATTTCCCTGACTTGAATATTGCTTCCCTTCTAACCCCTTCCTGCTTCATTTGCAACTTTTGAGCGAGTTTTTGCATAGCAATATTATCAGCAGAGGTGCCGCAATAAATTCTATGCAAATTAAGTGCAAAAAAACCATGTTTAATAATTAAATTTCCTGCTTCTTTTCCAACATTTTTTCCCCAATAATTTTTGTCCCCAAGTAAAATTGCAAACTCCGCACTTCTATCTATCCAGTTAATATTTTGTAGACTAATATTGCCGATATGCTGGTCATTTTCTTTCCATATAATTGCTAAAATGAGAGCATTGCTTGCTGTTTGAGTAAATATAAAATAATCTTTTATTTTTTTTTCATTATTAGGAAATCTTCCATGAGAATTAAATAGTGTAACTTCCTGGTCATTTAGCCATTGATAGTAGTTGCCTAATAAATCTTTCTCTTCCAAAGCTCTCAAATAAATTCTTTCCCCTTCTAAGAATATGTGTCTTAAATTAGATTGCATATTTTATTTACAATAATTAAATCATTTTCCATGAACTCAACTTTACATTTTTCAGGTAATAACCTCACAACTTTCACTCCAAGAAGTTTGCCCTCCATGAGAGCATTAGAAAAATGCCCTATCACCAAGTCAGCGTAATGCATCAATAGGTTAATAGGTGTTTGGCTTTTCAAAAGTTTTATGTTACTGGGCTGTGATTGTAACAGCTTTTTAAACCCTTCAACTTGATGATTAGGGTGAGGTTTAACTAACAAAAACTTGTGCGAATATACGTATTTTTTCTTAAAGTAAGAAATTAATTCCTCCAAAACCTCATATTCATCAAATCCAAATTTTTCAACACCTCCCACTTGGCTTAAAGGTTCGGGAACATATAAAATATAAGAAGCATCTTCGGGCAAAGCTACAAAATTTAAAAATTCATCTCGGCTTATGGTAGGTTCCCAAATTTTTAGAAATTCATAATAAGGATTTCCTGCCACTTGCAGTTTTTCTGGTGCTAAATTATCTTGTATAGCCAAGTTTTTTGCTTTTTCATCAATTACCCAAATTTTATCAGGGAAAATCACTTTTTCATTCCATACAAAACGGCTGTAAAAATTTGTCCAATGGTCTATAAATGCTATGCTTAAAATATTTTGCTTAACCGCCTGCTCAATAAATTTTAATTCAATTTTGGAAGTATAAGATGTACCTGTAAAGACAAAATCAGGATTAAAACATTGCAAAAATCTAATCTCATCTTTTTCATTGTAAGGCAAAACCTCTAACCCAAAATCTGTAAAAAAATCATAATTTCTATCCGAAATTATTTTCAAATCGGAGAGTTTTTTTTCTTGAAGCAAAAAACATGCTTTTGCAAGTACAGCCTTTGCACCTGCAGGGTCACTGAATACAAATAAACCCTTGCCTTGTAAGTTATCGCAGTTCATCAATGTTTTCAGCTACTTTGTAAAAAGCATCTACTACATCTTGTAAATCCTGTTCGCTCATATTACCACGCATGTACTCGTGTGTAAAAAGTTCCTCAAAATGCATTTTTTCAGCATTTGGACATATACCCTTGCTATAATCTACCTTACCTTCATAGCGAGGACAATTAAACGCACACAAAGAAGCTCTTTGTTGGTAAAGCGGTTGTAAGTACAAAGGTCTGACATAGCCCACCCCAATCAAAGGAGTATCTTCTCGTAAAACAGCTGACGGAATTTCTGCTTTTACAGCATTGATGAATGTATTTCTATCTATGCCTACTATCTCCTTTTTGAACTTAAAAGGTTGTACATAATATACGTGTTTGCTATGGGGTTCTACTTGGGCAGGTAAAATTCCTGGAATTTGGCTCAATTTTTCGTTAAAGAATTGAGCATTTTTTAACCTTTCTTCTAAAAGTCTTGGTAGTTTTTTAAGTTGCTCTATACCAATAGCAGCTTCAATTTCGGTCATTCGGAAGTTGAAACCCCAAGTATTGATAAGATCGGTTACGCCTTTGGGTTCAACTACATTTTCACCATGATTACGAATAAGATATAACTTTTCGGCTAATTGGTCATTGTTAGTAGTGATTACACCTCCTTCTCCTGTGTGTATGTGCTTGTGATAGTT
>JANWZC010000226.1 GCA_025054975.1 Raineya sp. | reverse complement strand
GTTTAACTCTTGCAAAGGAGATAGGTCAGAAATTTGGTTTTGGCTCAAATTCAGAATTTGTAATTGCTTTAATCCTTGTAAAGGAGACAAGTCGTGAATTTTCCACTTGCATCCCCAATAGCCCTCTATTACTAATTTTTTTAGGTTAGGAGGGAGTTTGGAGGGAACTTGCACGAGTTCATTTCTATTTCCTATATTCTGGCTTACCCGAAGTAGCCATCTTTTTCTCTCTCTATCAAATTCATACCAGCGATTAGAAAATATAAGGGTATGTAAGTGAGTACATTCGGCTAAAAGGTCTAATTCAGGCTCTTTGCCGTTCAATCCACAGTTACCTAAATCTAAAATAGGATGTTGCGTTTGCAGGTTTTTTTCTATGAGTTCTTTTGCATTTGCCATAGTATTTTTTTAGGGTGAGTATTTTCTCCTTCAAAAGTATAGAAAAATGACAGTAGTTCAAAATGTATGATGGAGATGTTTCGTACAATAAACAAAAATAGCAGTTTAACCTTTTTGAAATTTTTCCAGTTCCCTGACAAAAACTTTGATAATAGAAATAATGTGTTGATAAGGAAAGTTATTTAAGAGGCAATTTGATAAATATAAAAGTCCATACCTGAAACAAGAAAGCCCTCTGTATCCACTTTGGCAAATTCTAATAGGATTTTTTTCTTTGTAAAACTGATAATATTCATTACCTTTGTCCAAAGGTTTTTTACTATAATGAGCTATACATATTCCAATATTCCAATTTTTTACTTACAAATAATATGGTTGGTTCTCTTTGTGGTTCAGAAAATTTTGTCAGAGGATTGAAAAACTTTGAATAAAATTGATAAGGTTTTTCACAATTTTTATAGAAAAACCTTTTTATTTGCAAAAAATACATTTCAAAAACAAACAAGACTATGTTTAAAAAAATTCTGATAGCCAATCGTGGAGAAATAGCTTTGCGAATTATACGCACCTGTAAGGAAATGGGTATCAAGACCGTGGCTGTATATTCTACGGCAGACAAAGAAAGTTTGCACGTAAGATTTGCCGATGAAGCTGTATGCATAGGACCTGCCCCCAGCAAACAATCTTATTTGAATATTCCTGCTATTATTGCCGCTGCTGAAATCACCAATGCCGATGCTATTCACCCAGGTTATGGATTTCTTTCTGAAAATGCTCTTTTTTCTAAAACCTGCCAAGAACATAACATTAAATTCATAGGAGCTACTCCTGAACAAATTGAGAAAATGGGCGACAAAGCCACTGCCAAAGCCACTATGAAAGCCGCAGGTGTGCCTACTATACCTGGTTCCGATGGTATTATTGAAAATTTGGCAGAAGCTAAAAAAATTGCTAAAAAAATCAAATATCCTGTCATTTTGAAAGCTACCGCAGGAGGTGGTGGGCGAGGCATGCGAATTGTACATAGAGAAGAAGATTTAGAAAAGGCTTGGAACGATGCCAAAATGGAAGCAGGTGCCGCTTTCGGCAACGACGGCTTATATATGGAAAAATTTATTGAAAGTCCTCGTCATATTGAAATTCAGGTTTTTGGAGACCAATATGGCAATGTTTGTCATCTTTCTGAAAGAGACTGTTCCATTCAACGTCGTAACCAAAAACTCATTGAAGAAACACCCTCTCCCTTGCTTGATGAAAAATTGCGTGAGAAAATGGGACAAGCTGCTATCAAGGGAGCAAAAGCTATCAATTACGAAGGAGCGGGTACAATTGAGTTTCTCTTGGATAAAAATGGGGATTTTTACTTCATGGAAATGAACACACGTATCCAAGTAGAACACCCCGTAACCGAAGCAGTTACAGGTTGGGATTTGGTGAAAGAACAAATCAAAGTTGCGGCAGGCGTACCCATTTCAGGAAGAAATTATTATCCTTTGGCTTATGCTATGGAATGTCGTATCAATGCCGAAGACCCTGCCAAAGATTTTAGACCTTCGCCAGGCAAAATTACTAATCTGCACATTCCCGGAGGAGCAGGCGTAAGAGTAGATACACACGTATATTCAGGTTATGTCATTCCTCCGAATTACGACTCTATGATTGCCAAAGTGATTGTTACGGCTCAATCTCGCGAAGAGGTGATTGTTAGAATGAAACGTGCTTTGCAAGAATTCGTGATTGAAGGTGTAAAAACTACGATTCCCTTGCTTATTCGTCTTATGGACGACCCCAATTTCCGAAACGGCAAAGACTACACTACACAATACATGAATCATTACGATTATTCGGGTCTGTAAAAATTTACGAATATGTACACCAATCAAGCTGCACTCGCACAAGAACTGCAAGAAATAGAAAATGCAGGGCTTTACAAAAAAGAACGCATCATTACCACTCCACAAGGAGCAGATATTATTGCCAACGGCAAAGAAGTTATCAATTTCTGTGCTAACAACTATCTGGGGCTTTCTTCTCATCCCAAAGTGATTGAAGCCGCTAAAAAAGCTTTGGATACGCATGGTTTTGGTATGTCTTCGGTGCGTTTTATTTGCGGTACGCAAGATATTCACAAAGAATTAGAACGCAAAATCGCTGAATTTCTTGGCACAGAAGATACCATTTTGTATGCCGCCGCTTTTGATGCCAATGGAGGAGTATTTGAACCGCTTTTCAATGAACAAGATGCTATCATTTCTGATGAACTTAATCATGCCTCTATTATTGACGGCATACGTTTGTGCAAAGCCCAACGTTATCGCTACAAACATAATGATATGGCTGACTTGGAAGCTAAACTCCAAGAGGCTCAAAATGCTCGTACTCGCATTATTGTAACAGATGGTGTCTTTTCTATGGATGGCACCATTGCTCAATTAGATAAAATCGTGGAACTTGCCGAAAAATACAAATCGCTCATTATGATTGACGAGTGCCACGCTTCGGGTTTTATGGGCAAAAACGGCAGAGGCACCCATGAATATCGCGGCGTAATGGGCAAAATTGACATCATCACAGGTACGTTGGGCAAGGCTTTGGGGGGAGCTATGGGAGGATTTACAAGTGGTAGAAAAGAAATTATTGACATTTTACGCCAACGCTCACGTCCTTATTTATTTTCCAATGCTCTTGCTCCTGCCATTGTAGCGGCTTCTATCGCGGTTTTGGATATGCTTTCTGAAACTACCGAACTTCGCGATAAGTTAGAACGAAACACTAAATATTTCCGTCAAAAAATTAGTGAAGCAGGTTTTGATATAAAACCCGGCGAACACCCTATTGTGCCTATTATGCTTTATGATGCAGTCCTTGCACAAAAATTCGCTGAAAGACTTTTAGATAAAGGCATTTATGTAGTGGGTTTCTTTTATCCCGTTGTTCCCAAAGGACAAGCTCGCATACGCGTACAAATTTCCGCTGCCCACGAGCAACATCACTTAGATAAAGCTATTCAAGCCTTCACCGAAGTAGGTAGAGAGCTGGGGGTACTGAAAAATTAAATGCTATTTTTTCAGCTAAAAAAAATTAACTTGATTGTGGTACAGAATGTATGATATCGTGAATTGGTGGTGTTTTTAATTGTATGATATTAAAGAAGGCAAAGGGGCTTAATTTTGCAATTATGTGCGAAGCAATCTAAAATTTAAGGTGTCCCCATTGCCTTGTCGTAAAGGTAGTAAAAAATGGCAAGAAATTTAATGGTCAGTAAAACTACAAGTGTAAATCTTGTGGAAAGCAGTTCCAATCCCAGTATTTCTATAATGCTTGTAACCCTGCTATTCAGGAACTTATGAAATGTATGTTACTACGCGGTAGTGGCATCAGAGACATCGCAAAGGTACTTTTAGTGAGTATGGGTGCCGTGTTGCGACTGATTGTGAGGTGGGGCAAAGAAGTGCAGATAAAACCTCGCAAAAAACATTACAAAAGAGTACAGATAGATGAGCTTTGGA
>JANWZC010000225.1 GCA_025054975.1 Raineya sp. | reverse complement strand
AACCAATAATCATTAGCACTTTTAGAAGGATGCAAAGCTGAGATAGTTTGAAATATCTCCAAGAGCAACTTTTGAGATTCTGCAAAATTAGTTAGTTGAGCAAAACTCAACAGAATTGCCAGATGAGAATATGTAAAAATGCAAACATTGCGAATAATAGCCTGTTGATAAATTTGACTTGATTTATTTGGAAGTTGATAGATTGGGCAGACTATCATAGCATATGGCTTACCTCTTTTCCAAGAATGCATAGCTTCTACTTTGAAATCTTTTTGATTTTTGGCTGTTCTGCTCAAACGAAATGATTTAGCATCAGCAACAAAACTATATGCTGGTGTAAAGACCTCAACATCTGCCGAGTCACTTCTATCATCTAATACTATTGCTTGCATTCCCAGTTGCCTGTATGCTACTGCTATCAAGTTGTCTGTATATTTGGAGTAAATTTTCTCTTCGGTGGAGTCTGTTTGATAATTTTCAGGAATATTACCGCACATTCTAATATGTTCAAGTAACGCTATTGAGCCTTCTTGGGCAATTTCATCATCGATTTCTTTACGTATCCAGTTTGAAATATCAGCAAATTTCTCTTTTCTTTCTGCAATTTTTTGAATCCACTTTTGACGCCTTTTCTCTATTCTTTCTTTGTTAAGCATTATTTTCAAAATTCTTATGCAAACCTACTAAAAAAATACAAAACTTTGAGGTTAAAAAATAGAGATTTGCCGATATGCCCATTTTCTTTCGGTGGGTTCTTTTTGGATAGCAAACGAAAGTCCTATTTCGTGTAAGCCACCTACATTTTTCAAATTCAAAGGCAAACCAAAGTTGTAGGCTATTCTAAAACCTTCCATTTTGAAAGCTGTTTGAAAGTTGAGTGTGGTGTTGGCTGTTTGCATAGGGATATTTCTGCCCATGATACCCGCCTGAAAGTGAGTAGTTTCAAAAAAAAGTCCCATATCCAAAAGATGTAAGTTGTTTTGGAAGTGATAAAACATTACAGGTGAAAGATGATAATTTTCGTTTTCGTTGAGAGGGATTTTAATACCTAAATGTCCTGAAATACGCAAAGGCACACGAAAATCATTACCTAAAAATTCTCGTTGAGGTTGATTAAGATGAAAAGCTGAAAAACCTATCCAAGCGTAGTCATTGTAGGCAAGTATGCCTGTTGCAATATCCAAGTAATCAATGGTTTGTGAAGGCAAAGGTGATTCTGCCGAAGAGGAGCCTGTAAGTCCTGTTTGAGAAAGTTGGTCGCCGTAAATTAACTGAAAAGTGTTCAGATTTTTATTTCCGTAACCTGCACCAATCGCCATTTTGATACGCCAATATTCACCCGCAGGCAAAAGATATGCATAAGAAAGATTTGCCTGCAAATTTCTAAAATTCCCTCCTGATGCAATTCCTATGCGGTCGGTTTTAAGAAAAAAGCCTATGGCATTACGTTCATCGGCAAAGCTATGGTCGTAGCCAAAATAATTACTCACCAATCCACCTGTAAGTGTAGGATAGTGAATGGCATATAGAAAATCACCTTTGCCCGAAACACTTGTACCTGTAAAAGCAGGATTATGAAACAATAAGCCCGAACCATATTGATTTGTAAAAATATCTTGGGCAAGTGTTGAGTAAGAAAAAAATACCAAACCTTTAAGAAGTACTAAAAAAATGCAAAAAGGGCAGGTAATTAGCCTACCCTCATAGCTCAAAGACTGAAATTTTGTATGTAGAAAAGTCAATGACATCAAGAAAAATCTTAAAATTTGTACTTCACCTCTAAAAACCATTGTCTATCTTGGATGGGAAATGGAGCATGACTTCCGTAATAAGGTTGCAAAAGAACATAAGGAGCATTCCATATATTATGCACTTGCAAGCCAATTTGCAGGTTATTGACAAATAATTTTTTGAGTTTCACTTGAATATTCTGCAAAAACACCGAAGGATAGGCTTGTGTTTCTAAAAATGGATTAGTATCGTTGCTGTTGAGTGCAAAATTTTGCGTTTGAGCATATCTTTCGCCTATGAAGGTAGCATACGTAGAACAAGTAAATAGGGGAGCATCGTAATAAATTCCTCCATTCACTTTCAAAGCAGGTAAAGCAAGAAAATGAGTACGGTCACTGGAAAGAAAGTCGGCGGTTGTATATTCAGAGAGAGGTTGGGTATAAGATATATTGCTAAAAATTCCTAATTTTTCCATTTTATATTCGGCACTAATCTCAGAGCCTATAGAGCGAATATTTCCATAGTTTACATAGCTATCAGTAGCACCTAAATACACAATAGGTGTGTTGATATTGATAAAAAAGAAGTTAGCAGAAATACGAGTGTGAGATTTTTGCTTATAGCCCATCTCAAACTCAAAGGTACGGGTTAATTCGGGTTTAAGACCGCCGCTTGTCGTAAAATACTGAGCGGAATACGCCTGCCAAATTAGTGGAACTCTGAAAGCTTCGCCATACAGAAGTTTAGCATAAATTTTTTGATTAGGGGTAAGATAATTCAAAGCAATACGAGGAGCAAAAGCATCTCCCCAAAAAGTATTTTCGTACCTACCGCCTAAGTTAAATGTAAAAGGCTTCACCTTAAGAATATATTGCCCAAACAGGTAAAAGGCATCTCTACGAACAAATGAAACAGTATCTCCAGCAGCAACAATCATAGCAGGCTCGCCATCTTTAGTGAAGCTATCAGCTGTATTTACAATAAAGCCTCCTCCAAAATCAAATTGCGTTCTAACTCCTGAATATTGCAGATTTATTTCAGGAATAAATCTCTGACAAATAGTGCTACCATTTTCATCTAAATTACCTGGAGGAGTTTCTTTAGAAGTAACGGGGTTGCCTCTTGAGTAATCAAAACGTGGAATTAGATAAAACTGGTCATTAAGTTTAAATTTATTACCTATTTGAATACTTTCAATAAAATGACTAAACTTATTAGAAATAATGCCTTGGCTGTTTTGAGGGAAAACAGTTGTAAATTCATCGGGGCTAACCCATCGCTGATTCATTCGGTTGAAACCAAAGTAAAAGTTTTTGTAAGAAAGTTTGGTAGAAATATTCTGAAAATGTCGCCAAGAGTTTTTGCTACCTAATTCTACGGTATTGCCCCAGAAATCTTCATAAGTTTGAGCAGAAATAGGGTGGTAAGAAAAAGCTATATTTGCCGAAACATCTAACTCTCGTGAAAGGTCATTGTAACCAGCGCTTGCTTGCGAACCAAAAATAGCATTGTTTTTGATTGCACCACCTTGAAGAGCCATTTCTACCCCTTGTAGTGTTTTCCCTGTTTTGGTGATGATATTGATTACAGCTACTTCTGCAAAACTACCATACAAAGCACTCCCTGGCCCCCGGATAATTTCAATGCGTTCAATCACACTTACAGGTAAATGCCCAAAAAAATTAGCAAAACCATATCCTAAACAGTTAATAAGGGTATTATTGAGCATTATCAGAACTCTGCCTTCAGACCCCCACATTCCTCGAAAACCTATCCCAAAAAGACTTTGCACATCAGTAGCATATTCAAAGCCGGGAACTAATCGTAGAATATCGGTAATATCGCGAAAGCCATAGTTTTCAATATCTTCCCGTGTAACTACCGAAATAATAGAGGGAGCCTCTTCAATAGCCTGCTTTTGCTTACTGGCAATTTCTACTTCCAACTCTATGGTTCTTTCCGCTTTTTGAAGCAAATGCTCAATGTCCTCTTTGGTACTATGAAACAATTTAAAACGAGAACTATCAGGGTTTTGGGCAAGTAGTATTTGACCCACGAAAAGCCACAGGTACAAGTAAAGATATTTCATAAATGAGATTTTGGTGTTTGTAATGATTTTTACAAAATAAACGGAAAGCAAAATAATCGCAAAAATACTTACTTTTTCGGCAAGTCCAAAATTTTAAAGAGGCAAATTTATTTTTGGCAAGGGGTATAT
>JANWZC010000224.1 GCA_025054975.1 Raineya sp. | reverse complement strand
AAATAGGGAAAAAAGTTGAATTATCTTACAAAAATAATACATCTTTTTTTGAACTTACCAAAACTATCAATGAAATTACTTCCACCTATCTTTTCGCATAAGTATCCAGATGACTCTTGGAGCAAACTCATCATAAGGCTCTAAAAAATAATTGCCATAGACTTTATACACCACCAAGCCCACTTGTTCAAAATAACGTCTGAAATCTTGGGGGGTAATTGCCATTACTCGCTCCTGAAAACAATAATCTTGCCCTTTGTCTGTGAAACGAATTGTTTTTACCAAGAATTTTCCTTGCAACTCCCGCTGAATATGAAAAGTAATACCTTCTTTTTTTACTTCCTCTTCTGCTACTAACTTTTTCAACACCCTTTCTGTATTGAAAAAATCCAAAATCAACATTCCTTCTTTTTTCATATTGCTTATCAAGGCTTTCAGACAAGCAATATTTTCCTCTTCGGTTTCAAAATAACCAAAACTCGTAAAGAAATTCATCACATAATCGTAATAGCCTTCACGAAAAGTCTCACGCATATCATGCACGAAAAACTCCAAATTCGGTAAATCCTTATAGTTTTCTTTGGCAAACTCAATATTTTCAGGCGAAAGGTCTAAACCTGTAACCTGATAACCATTCTTTGCCAAATACGCTGCATGCCTACCTCTGCCACAAGGCACATCTAAAATTTTAGAACCTTCAAATATTGGCACAAAACTAAACATATTGCCCAAACAAATTTGAGCTTCACGCTCATTACGCTCTTTGTAAAGAATATGATAATACGGCGAGCTAAACCATTCTTTGAACCAAGCCATAAATGTTAGTTTTAGAGAAAAAATATCAAGATGAAATTACAAACGAGTTTTTATCTTTTCAGCATATTTTTGCACAACACGAGGCGTAATAAAAGCCTCTTTTTCAATGTGTAATAAAGGCTCGTAACCTGAATGAAGCAAAATAATTCTTTCACTTTCAGGATTACTAATGCCATTGAAAATAATGCCCTTTACACGCAAATTTCGCCTTTGCAACTCCCTTACCGAAAGCAAAGTATGATTGATACAACCCAAATACAAATTTACCACCAAAATTATTTCCAAGTCAAATTTTTGAGCAATATCAATGACAAAATCTGTGTCGTTGAGTGGCACTAAAATACCCCCTGCCCCCTCCACAATCAAATGATTAGAAGTAGCAGGCAAAATAATTTTTTCTAACTCAATAGTTTTATTTTCGGCTTTGGCAGAGTCGTGTGGAGAGGCAGGTTTCACAAATTCGTACGCCGAAGGAAAAATCTTTACAGGAAAACTTACTAAATCGGCTACTGCATCACAATCTCTCGGAAAACCCGACTGCACAGGCTTCCAATAATCTGCTTTTAAGGCTTCTACCAGAATGGCACTTGTTACCGTCTTACCTGAGTCTGTTCCTATCGCTGTAACAAAATAACGCATAAACCTATGAATTTTGCAAGATTTGAGACGAATAATAATTTTTTTTGTATTCTTCCCATTGTTGTTGGGGAGTTTTGTCGGAGAAAATCAATTTTTTCAAGGTTATGAGGCGGTCAAGGGTAGCAAATTTAAGTTGCTCAAAGGTTTCATAACCCAAAGTAACTAATGCCAAACTAAAATCATCTCCTGCATTTGCTTCAAAAGCCCACGTAAGAGCCTGTTGCCACATCTCCAAAGAACAAATTTGCGGGTGATGCAAAGTCGCTAAAAGATAATACTCAAAATGTAAGGGAGTCGGCAAGTAATTAAAACAACCGTCAGTAGCGGCAAGCAGTATAATAGGCTCTTGAAATATATTTTTCTGCGAAAAAAGTATGAAATCTCCTTCCGCACTAATGCAGTTGGAAATAGGTGAGTCTTGCAATAGATTTTCAAAAGCATCCAAATTTTGTACGAGGTTATCTTGTGAAATTTGTTGCAGACCTGTTTGTTTTAGCACATACACACGCGAGTCGCCTGCCCAAAACGCCTCTGTATGATACACATTTTGCTGAATATTTGCTCCCTCTTCTACACGAAACACTATTCCTGCTATTGTTGTAGGCAACCTCTTAATAAGACGAGTGCGTAATTTGGAGCGTTTATCGTCTAATTGAGCAATTTTGAGCCGAAATCCGGTCAAAAGATTATTTTGCAGTTTTTCTGTAAAATTTTCTAAATCAGGGTTTTGTGTAAAGAAAGTTTGTTCTGTAATCTGCACTGCCAGACGTGAAGCTAGAAATGCACCTGTAAAAGTTTTTTCAGCAATTTCGTAAGGAGTACTTCCTGCTCCCCCCAATCCGTCTGCTACTGCTATAATGCCCGTGCCATTTTCTTCATCAATCAGAGAAGCAGGAAAAGCATCTTCGCCTTTGTTTTCAATTTTTTCAGCCCATATAGTTAATAACATCATAGTGGCTCGTCAAGAATTCTAATTGATACCTAAAATGTTGCATGGAGCATATTCTCTATCAATTTCAATATACACTTCATTTTTTGCTTTTTGAAGCCACTCCATAAGTTTTTGATTTTTTTTCACTTCTAAAGCCTCCTGCTGAATTTTAGGGTAATCTAAATTGAAATCAGCTACGTGAGCAGGATGTTTGGCACGGAAAAGAATAATACGAAGAGCCTTTTTGCCGTCATAAGTTCTGAAAGTATGCGGTCTGCTAATTTCACCAACTTTCATATTATCTACCAAATCCGAAAGGAAACTATCTAATTGATTGAAAGGAATCCGATACGAGCCGTCAGAAGCCATTAGCCTACCTCCGTTAGAAGCCGTATTCATAGAGCCGATGCCCTTATCATCAGAATATTGCAAGGCGGCTTTTTCAAAAGAAATACTATCTTGCAAGATACGTGTGCGAAGACTATCTAAAAATCTTTCTGCTTCTTGGGTATCTACCTGTTCCCAATCGGGCATCATAAGAATATGCTTGGCGTGAAATTCATCTCCTCTCCTATCCACAAGTTTTACAATATGATAGCCAAAACGACTCTCAAAAGGTTTGGAAATTTCACCGGGTTTGAGTTTGAAGACTACTGCCTCAAATTCAGGCACCATATTGCCACGTTTGCTCCAATCCAAATCTCCACCTGCATCACGCGAGCCATCTTCGCTATAAATTTTAGCCATTTCTTCAAAACTTTGCTTTTCTTCTACAATTCGCTTATAGACTTGCTCAATGCGAGAACGCACTCTTTCCTTTTCGGCTTTGAGCAAAGGTGGATTTTTTACAATTTGGGCAATTTCTAATTCCGTAACATATACAGGCAAACTATCTTTGGGAATACGATTGAAATATCTGCGAACCTCCGTAGGCGTGATTTTCACATTTTTAGTAATGTGGTTACGCATTTTCTCTATGGTCAATTTTTCTTTGAGTTGCATTCGTAAATCGCTCTTGAAAGCCTCAATATTCTGCAAGCCTAATAATTCTTTAAGTTCCTCGTCCGATTTACCCATAGAAATCTGTTGCCAACGCGTATTAAAATCCTCGTCCAAGAGTTCATTATCTACCATTACGGAGTCTATTTCGGCTTTGGCAACCAATATTTTTCCAATAATCATGCTTCGCAAAATTTCACAACGCAACTCCTGATTGTCCTGCAAACGAGGATTTTGTTGAAGCAGCTGCATTGCCGTAAGTTCTACATCGGAAAGTAAAATGATTTGATTATCAACTTTGGCAATGATTTTATCCAAAATTTCCTTTTTCTGCGAAAAAACATCAACAGAAAAGAAAAAAGCCAACCCAAAGAATAGGTAATTTTTCATAGCTTAAAATTTTACTGCAAATTTAGCAAAAGCAAAAATTAAACAAAAATTAACATTTTTTTTTGAAACTTTTACAGATTTTCTGCGTACTATAAATAAAAACAAACTTAAGATAATGTTTTGCGATTATAGATAATTGATAATAAACGATATGAACGCAATTTGTAGCATTGCCTCTGCT
>JANWZC010000223.1 GCA_025054975.1 Raineya sp. | reverse complement strand
TAGAAGATAAGCCCGAACCTGAAGAGCAGAAAAAAGCCGAAGTGGTTATTGAAGTACCTCCTCCCCCTGCAGTAGATCAAACTAAATTTACTGTAATTGAAATCAAAGAAGATAAAGTTGAACAGAAACCTTTGGTAGAAAACGTTGAGATAGAACAAAAAGAAACTGCCGTAGCTGCCGAAACCAAACAAGGAGAAGCCGCTTCTAATGTGGTAGAAGAAGTAAAAGTAGTAGAAGAGCCAGGTAAAGACCTCAAAGAAGCAGGTACAGGAGAAGAAGATGCTAATAAAGTGTATAATGAATTTGAAGTTGTAAAAAATGCAGATTATCCAGGTGGTATCAATGCTTTCAGAAAGGCTCTACAAGAAAAAATTAAGTATCCCTCACAAGCTACACGCAAAGGTACAGAAGGCACGGTTACTATTTCTTTCGTAATTGATAAAGATGGAAAAATTACCGATGCCAAAGTTATAAAAGACATCGGCGATGGTTGTGGCGATGCAGCTTTGGAAGCCCTAAAACAAATGACAACTCCCTGGTCCCCTGCTACTGATGCCAAAGGTAAAGCTGTAAAAGTGCGTAAAACCTTACCTGTAAAATTCACGTTGCCTAAATAATTTCAAGAATTTTATATTGAAAATTTAGTTTGACATTGTTTTTTAACGTTTCGGCTCGTTTTAAGCGAGCCGAAATACTAAAAAAGGACTTAAAGATTTGTTACAATTAACCAATCAATGCTCAGCAACCAAAAGAAGGAGTTTGTGTTAATGCTAAAAATTTGAATTTCAGGTGTATAGCTTCGGTTCTCTTTGATGAGTGTATAGATGATGTTTTTTAGATTTATCCAAGATTTGCAATACAACTCGCGTTAGGGAACTATCTATTTCAAAAACTACTTGGGCTTATTTGTGCGGTAAATCCCCAAATCAAAACTACAAAACAAGAAATATTCTTCACAAATTTTAGAGTTTTGTGCTAAAACCTTTACAGAACTATCATTTTGGAGAAACTACAAAATCATCTTCCAAACTTGCACATTTCCCACTTTATCCCATACGTATAGTTCAAATTCGCCTGTTAGTGGTTCAGTGTAATGAGTATCTGTCCAAAGAGTTGCATTTTTATGTTCATATTCCATAAGCAAAAATTTGCCATTCAAGTATGCTTTGAAATGTGAAACCCCCGAAGCATCATCATACACTTGAAAAACTAATTTTTCAGGAGTTTTGCGAAGTAATCGGATGACAGGAGGCTTATCGTCCTGCACGAACTTGAAATCACCAAGCAAATAAGCCGTAGAAATCGTAAAAGTGCTATCATTAAGATTTTCTAAAAACTCTTTACCTCTGCTATGTCTTATAAACATTTTTTTTAGTTCTAGCACGCTACTAACACTATTTTTTTGATGATTGTAAGTAATTTCTACATCCCAAATCAAAGGCTCGTGAATTTTACCAACATAAAAATGGGTGGTTTTAGCAGAAAAATCCAAATAAGACGTATCTGCCAATGCTCCATTGGGAAAGAAAACTCGCATAAATTCATTTTCAAAGACACTATTTCTTCTCGGAAAAAATCTCTTTTTTGTAAAGGGCAATTCAATGTTTCGGGAACGAATAAGTCTGGGCAATCCTTTTCGCAAATCATACAAAAAAATCGCTTCCTTGCCATTTTCAACGTAAGCAAGTGGAATTTGCCGAGTTTCACCATTTTGCAATACAAGCTCAATATTGCCTTTGGCATTGGGCTTGGCAAGATACTTACCCCGTACAACAAGCGTATTTTCTACAATATCGTAGCTCAAAATACCTGCACTAATAAGTTCATCGCTTTCGTAAATCTGAGGCTTTGAGCCTTGTAGCGTGAGTTGAAGCGTTCTGAAATTGCCGTTGGTATCTTCCAAGTCAATTTCTATGTTGTATGTTTTGCCATCTTCTACGAAAATTTTGCCATTTCCTTTGTAAATACCTAATCGGTTGCCATCTACTTGATAAAACCGCTGAAATGCAGAACCTTTTTGCAAAAGCAAAGAGTAATTGATATGCAAATTAAGAGCATAAACCTCATAAATCGGAAAATCTGTGATGTGGAAAGAAAAAATTTCTTTACCTTCCATTCGCATACGTACTTTGGAGGTTGCAAATGAACTACGCGAGCCATTTACTACGTCCCAAGTTAAACCTTCAATACCCACCAATCCGTAACATTTGATTTTTTGAGGAATTTTCCAACCTTGCGGCGTAACAAGAGGCGTAAAAATTTGTGTTTGAAATTTATCATTTACTCTACTCTCAGGAGAAAGCGGAGAAACAGCTACTCTGTGCAAAAGCGGAGGAGTTTTATCATGTTTTTGCAAGGCAAAAAAATCTTGCGGATTAAGTACAAAGTCGCTGGTAGTACGAATTTCAAAGTGTAAATGTGTGCCAAAAGAATAACCTGTATTGCCCATATAGCCTATGGTTTCTTTTTGTTCAATGGGCAACTCTTCAGGATTGGGAAAAATTTCTACTTCAAAACTTTCTTGTTCATATTGTTTTTGACGTATGTATTTTCGGATTTTAGGGCTGAAATCAATTAGATGAGCATATACGCTTACATGGTCAGTTTCGGGATGCGTGATATACACTACATTACCATAGCCATAAGAAGAAACCTTAATTCTGCTTACATAGCCCTTGCCAATGCTATAAATAGGCTCAAAATCTTCACCAACTACATCTAATCCACAATGAAAATGATTAGGACGAATCTCTCCCACATTGCCCGAAAGTATAATTTGCGAAAAGGTAGTATCATCAGGTTTTACAGGGAACGTGTAAAAAGACTTTTGAGCTAAAACATTCAAGGTAATCAATAATGGTATTACCCAAATTTTTTGCTGAAAAGAATGGCTATCACGAAAAGTTAGCATAGTAGCAATTTTTGGCAAATTATAAACAAATTTACAAATTGCAAGTCAAAAACAACAATCTTGCAAATGCTCAAAAGCTATGGGTAGAAAAAAGTTAGAACGTTTTGCACAAAATCAGCAAAGTTGGAATGTTATAGAGGCAGGCAAACCTTTCTATGAAAACTGCAAAGGTAAATGGCATAGCGATTTTTTCAAAAATACTAATCCTATTGTTTTGGAGTTGGCTTGCGGGCGAGGTGAATATTCAGTAGGAATGGCAAAAATCTTTCCTAATAAGAATTTTATCGGTATTGATATAAAAGGTGCAAGACTTTGGAAGGGAAGCCAAGAAGCGTTGAAAGAAGGTCTGACAAATGTAGGATTTTTGAGGACTTACATACAAAATCTTGAAAATTTCTTTGCTCCGCAAGAAGTAGCAGAAATTTGGCTTATCCACCCTGACCCTCGCCCCAAAGAAGCAGATGCACGACGTAGGCTTACTAATCCTCGTTTTTTGCAAATGTACCGAAATCTTTTACAAAAAGACGGCTGGGTACATCTCAAGACCGACAATACAGGGCTTTTTGAATATACTTTACAAGTCTTGCAAGAACAAAAAATCAAAAATCTGCACTTCACTTATGATTTGTATAGTTCGGAATATGCTCACGAACATTTTGGAATCAAAACTAAATACGAACTGATGTTTGAACAGGAAGGTGAAAAAATCAAATATTTGAAGTTTCAGTTTGAGTAAAGTGGTTTCAAATTCATTGTATTGGAACTTGAATTTGGTATAAATTTACAGACATCAGAATGATGAAATTTAGTAAAATTCAATTTCCTCCAAAAAAGGTAAAAATGAACTCAATCGGTAATTATGGTGGCTGTGAAATGGCAGTCGGCTAAAATTTAAGCGAATTTATACTAGGAAGCAAAAGGTTTTGTAGTAAAAATTAGGAAATTTCTAAAAATAGTACAATAAAAATAAACGATGCTAAGTCAAGAGGAATACGAAACTATTAAGAGAACTTCAGCAGAATGAGCAGCAAGCTCGAGCTTATAAAAAAGTAACGGTGCTACTGATGCTG
>JANWZC010000222.1 GCA_025054975.1 Raineya sp. | reverse complement strand
ATACAGGAAAACGCAGGTCGTAACATATTAGTGGTAAGATGTTCCAACCTTTCCAGTTTTTAATGATTTTTTTGTTGCCTGCGGTAAAAACTTTATCCTCGCCTGCAAAACTGAAAAGGTGTCTTTTATCGTAAAAATCAATTGCTCCCGAAGGCTCAACCCATAATAAACGATTGTAAAATTGATTGTTTTCTTTGATAATAGCACTGCCCACTACTACCGCTTGCGTTTTTTCTGCTTGTCCTTGAAGCCATTTACAAGTGTTTTGGTTCATAAATTCAGCAAGTTGAGGGGCATTCATCGTAAAGCCTGTGCTAAACATTTCAGGCAAAATAATGATGTCTGTTTTTTCAGGCAAAGAGGCAATTTTTTCCTCAAACATTGCCAAGTTGGCAGTGATATTTTCCCAATGCAAATGGCTCTGAATAAATGTGATATGCAGTTTTTCGGACATTACTCTACAATAATTTTCCAAGACGGTCTTGAACTCAAATTCGGTGAGATAGTCAGAATGTATTCGCCTGGGGGCAATTTAGGAAATTCACTCAAAATGGTTTCTTTATCTACATTTTTAGCTGTATTCTTGAAAACTTTTTTGCCTTGTGTGTTGAAAATCACAATTTCAATATTTTTACCTTTGTAATTCTCTCCCCAAGCAATGCGAGGAATGGTATCGGTAGCATTTCGGCGGTAAGGGTTGGGGTAAAGAGTAATTTCATCGGGACTGCGACCTGTCATGATGCCACTGGGAGTAGTTTCTTGTTTGGCAAGATAATCGGCACGTACAAAATTCATGATGCCATAGCCATACACAGAATCAGGACTATTGTACTGATTACCTGAACGCCTGATGTACTCTACCACTTGTTTGGGGGAAAGTTGTGGATTTGCTTGCCAAAAGCCTGCTACCACTCCCGCCGCAAGCGGACACGCAAACGAAGTACCATTGGACGTAGTAGTGCTATTGTTGCTACTACCCACTACGGTACCAACCCCCATAGCCAATACATCAGGTTTTATTCTGCCATCGGCGGTGTTGCCTTGTGAGCTGAAATAAGCTATTGTTCCTCTACTGCTTACTGCTCCAATGCTCAAAACAGAAGGGGCATCAGCTGGAGCTGTAATTTTTCCCCAAGCCCCTCCCCCTTCATTTCCTGCACTGGTTACTACTACAATTCCTTTTTGAGAGGCTTTTTCGGCGGCAATAGTAGAAATGGCTGTTTTGCCGTCCATATCTTTGAGTTGGTAATTAGTAGCAGTATCATCAAAATTGTTGTAACCCAAAGATGAACTAATAATATCTACTCCCAGACTATCAGCTTTCTCGGCAGCGGCGAGCCAATTATACTCTTCAATTTGGTATTCACTGGAAGCATCTTCGGTACGGAATAAGTAAAATTTAGCTTTGGGAGCAGTGCCAATTAATTCACCTTTTTGCCAAGCGGCAATGCAAGAAAATACCATTCTGCCGTGAGAGTCATCTTCAAAAACAGAATTTTCATTCATTACAAAATCGTAAGTACCGAGAATTTGTCCGTTTTCAAAAAGATGCTTGAAGTAAGTTTGTTTATCGGCTTCTGAAAATCCTGAATCAAACACCGCTATAACCATTCCTTCACCAAAATATCCCTTCTTATGCATCACGTCAGCCCCTATCTGCTGAATTTGCGTAAAAGAATAACCATAATCTTTGCTATCTGCCCCAAAATCTTTGGTAAAAGCACCTTCCTTGCTTGCGGCGAACTTATAGTTTCTCTTATTATTTTTTTGTCTTTCGCTTTCAGTAGTAGGTTTGGGCTTGATAATTTTAATACCTTCTGACTTTATAAATGAAAAATTTTTAATTTGATTGATTTGTGATTCTGTGCAAAGAGCTATTACACCATTGAGCCATTTAGTAGGATAATGTATGCTTGCACCTGTATTTTTCACTTGATTGACGTAAGCAGGTGTAACAGGCAAATCCTCTTCGGTGATAGGGATATTCCATTTTTGCTTTTTTTCAAGAGCTTTTGGGCTTAAAAAAGTGGTGGGATTGCTTATTTGGTGAGGCGTACCATTTTTATCTTTGAAAGGGATAAAATAAAATTTCTGTTCTTGTGCGTATGCGTGCATGAGAAATGAAAAGCAAGCAATGAATGTTAAAATTTTATTCTTTGCCATAATCTACAATTGTAAAGGTTTCTACTTTGCCCGACTCAATGCGACCTAATCCAAGATTAGGAGGGTCTGCAAAATAACGAATATTTTTACGAAATTTGTATATCAAACCTACATCAAGAGCGAAAATTTCTGTACGTTCAATATGCGAAACTAAGCTGGAATCTTTGCCCATTAGCACTTTGAGCGTATTGGGAAAAGAAAGTTCGCCAAAAGTTTTAGGTTTGCGATATTCTGTAATTCGGTAAGTTTGTTCGCCTTTGTCGTTGTAGGCATTGCCATTCCAAGTTTTGTTGTTTTCGGTAGGGAAAACAAGTTTGACATAAGGCACATTATTTTCAAACTTAATAGCCTGCGAACCTGTACGCAAAGCACTCCAAACTGAATCAATTCGCCAAGGCTTATCCAAAGCAGTACGTACGTAACGCTCCAGAACATATTGTTTTTGCCCCGAAAGATTGGTAAAAGTATCTACAACAATTTCTTTAAGTTGGTAGAAACGCCGTTGGGGTATGCCATTATCGCTGGTGCGATAGGTATTTTCCTCTACGTTGTAGATTACATATCTACCAATTTCCAACGGAAAATAATCATAGCCCAAGCGTTTGCCATCAGGTTCGATAGTTTTTTGGCAATTTACCAAAATAATTCCCGCTACAATGCCCCCTAAGCATTTTTTAAGTATCCTTGAAAAAGTCATCAATTTGCTTTTGCTTTTCGCTGGAAATTTTGGGGGAATTAAAAAACTCATCAAATTTTTTTTGCAAGTCGTTATTAGAGTTTTCATAATTATTTTGTACAACTTTTTCAATTTCCTCTAATACCTTGTTTTCACTTTCACTGAAAAAATCTTGAATGATTTGTTCTTTGGTGGTCTTTTGCAAAAAACTATCAATATTTATGCAAAAGTTGTTGTTTTCATCAAAAAAATTCTCAATTTGATTAGTTTCTTGGGTGTTATTGAAAAAGTCGTCAATGAGGTTAGCTTTTGTTTTTGGGATTTGAGTTTGAAAGAACTCTTGCACAAACAAACCTTTGTCTTTGAGATAGTTATCATCATTTTCCAAAGTTTTTTCAAGGTTTATCCGTTTAGTTTTGCTTTCTGCTTCAGATGAGGTTTGTGCTGTGGCTGAAGAATTATTGAACAAATTGCTTGCGTGAATTTCTGTATAGACTTCATCAAGGACTTCCAAGTCAATTTTGGCATTTTTGAGAGCATTTTCCAAGTCATTACTTTTTTGCAAAACATCTGCGATTTGGGCTTGCTTTGACTTAATTTTATCAAATTCCGTTTTAGTAGCTTTCATGAGTTTTTCATACTGCCGAATGGATTTTATCATCTCATTATCCAATGCTTTATATTCATTAAGCTCGTCTTGGGTGCTATTCTTGCGACTCACAAGGGCTTGTAACTCGGAGGTACTGCTAAACCTTGCATTTTTGACAAGTTCTTTTCGCAGTTCTTGCAAATTGATTTGCAAATGCAATATTTTTTCCTGAATGATTTTATGCTTTTTAGCCTTTTCATTCAGCAAGCCAATCATCTTTCGGATTGCTTCCTGTACTTCGGTAACTAATTTATCAACTACTTGAACAGGGTTTTTAGTAGTGCTTTCTGCTATGTTTTTGAGCCAATTTTGCATAAAAAAACTTGTTTGAGCCTTCTAATTTAAGCATAAAAAATGACAAAAACACAAAATCATCAATTATTTTTTTGGCGATTTTCTTGGATAACGTGAATTATAAGTCCAATCTTAGATAAGTGCAATGCAGACTTAATCATTAAAATTCCCCCAAATATTTTTCACAAATAACTGCATAC
>JANWZC010000221.1 GCA_025054975.1 Raineya sp. | reverse complement strand
AAAATGTTTGGCAGAATGATGGATGAAAAACTCGGTTACATTCACTTCTGGCTAACATTTATAGGAGTATATTTGGTATTTTTCCCTATGCACTTTATTGGTATTGCAGGCTTCCCTCGTCGTTATTATGAGTTTTCTGCCTATGCCGCTTTCCGTGATGAAGTGTATTTGAATTTGAACCAATTTATCAGTGTTGCCGCAGTGATTGCCTTCGGAGCCCAACTTATTTTTGGTTTTAACTTTTTCTATTCAATTTGGAGAGGTAGAAAGGCTCCTCAAAACCCTTGGAATTCTAATACCTTAGAATGGACAGCACCTCTACGTCCTGGACACGGTAACTGGCCTGGTCAAATTCCTTTTGTGTATCGTTGGGCTTATGATTATAGCAAACCTAACGCTGAAAAAGATGGATTTACTGACTTTATTCCTCAAAACGTACCTTATTCAATGACCCCTCATTCCAATCTGCCTCACGAGAATGAAATGATTGCGTTAGAAAAAGAAGAGATGTTGCCTTACGATACAACCCTTGAACTTGCAGAACTTGCCAAGAAGAAAGAAGTTACTGCGTAAGAAACAAAATGGGGGTGAATTTTATCACCCCCTTAATTTTTTATGTTTTACCAAATTTGCATAATTTCTCTTACAATTTCTTGGGCAGCATTAGGCTTAGCAAAACGCTTAATATTTCTCTGTAATTCTTTTTGCAAAAGTTCATCATATAGTAAATCAATTGCATCGCCTACTAAAAAGGCTTCAGCATGCTTGTCAGCTACCATGAGTGCGGCTTTGTTATTGACCAACACTTGGGCATTTTTAGTTTGGTGATCTTCGGCTACGTTAGGCGAGGGTACCAAAATACAAGGTTTTCCTGCTAAACACAATTCTGATATAGATAAAGCTCCTGCTCTTGAAATTACTACGTCTGCTGCTGCATAGGCTAAATCCATTACATTGATAAACTCAAAAACTTTGATAAGTGAGGTCTTTTCATCGGCAACACTTCTTTGAGCAGTTGTGTAAAAATGTTTGCCTGTTTGCCAGATTACCTGAATATCATTTTCAATAAGTCTTTTCAGATTTTTTTGTATGCTAAGATTGATAGTTCTTGCTCCTAAACTTCCTCCTATAATAAGTAGAGTTTTTTTATTTTCATGCAAACCAAAATATTGCAAAGCAGTAGCTCGTTTATTTTCTAACTCCAAAATATCTTTCCTAACAGGATTACCTGTAAATACAATTTTTCCCTTTGGAAAATATTTATCCATTTGTGGATATGCTACACAGATTTTCTGAGCTTTACGAGCTAAAACCTTGTTAGCAATACCTGCATAGCTGTTTTGTTCTTGAATAAGCGTGGGAATTTTCATAAAAGAAGCCATAAGCAGTGTGGGAGCACTTGCATAACCACCTACTCCTACACATACATCGGGTCTGAACTCTTTGATAATTTCTCTTGCATTTTTGAGACTTTTGAAAAGTTTAATAGGAAAGCGTAAATTTTCCAAAGAAAGTTTTCGCTGAATACCCGCAATATCTAAACCGATAATTTTATAGCCTGCCAGAGGTACTTTTTGCATTTCCATGCGATTATTCGCTCCTACAAAAAGTATTTCCGTAGCAGGTGCTTGATGTTTAAGTTCATTAGCAATCGCAATGGCAGGGTAGATATGTCCGCCTGTACCTCCCCCGCTGATAATGACTCTTTTCAACCTGAACAAGTTTAGGATGGCAAAGTTAAGAATGATTTGTAAAAATCAAAAATAAAAGGCGTTGGTTCAAAATGAACTTGATACAGAGATTGTCTAATTCCGCTTAATAAAAAATGTTTTTCAGAAAAATGCTTGTCAAAAAACATTTTTGGTAGTTAAGATGTGTAAAACCAAATTTCTTAAAGATGTTCTTAGACAATATCGATTTATCCTTTTCTCATGAACTACCAAAATACTTCAAAAGCCTACAAAAGTAGGCTTTTGAAAATAGACTCAGGCTTTTTAGTACCGATAATGTTCAGGTTTGAAAGGTCCGTTCTTGCTAACACCAATGTATGCAGCTTGCTCGTCGGTAAGTTCATCAAGTTCAGCACCAAGTTTGGCAAGATGCAAACGGGCTACTTTCTCATCTAAGTGTTTTGGCAAGACGTATACTTTATTTTCGTATTTCTCTGAATTTTGCCATAATTCAATTTGTGCAAGAGTTTGATTAGTAAATGAAGTTGACATCACAAAAGAAGGATGCCCCATAGCACAACCTAAATTCACCAAACGACCTTCGGCAAGTAAAATAATATCTTTGCCGTCAATGGTATATTTATCTACTT
This sequence comes from Raineya sp., assembly GCA_025054975.1. Classification (GTDB taxonomy): domain Bacteria; phylum Bacteroidota; class Bacteroidia; order Cytophagales; family Thermonemataceae; genus Raineya. Next base: position 1,738 of record JANWZC010000221.1, on the reverse strand, counting down.
GTGGCTTGATAGTATCTTTGGTATGTCCATAATGTTTGTTGAGCCAAGAGACATCAATTTCGTTATCAAAATGCCCGATGTTGCAAACAATAGTTTTATCTTTCATCATACGGAAATGGCGTTCTGTAACGATTTTACAATTTCCCGTAGCTGTAACCACGATGTCTGCCTGAGGGATAGCATTATCCATTTTAAGCACTTGGTAGCCGTCCATACAAGCCTGCAAGGCACAGATAGGGTCAATTTCTGTTACAATAACTCTCACGCCTTGTGAGCTAAGGGATTGTGCAGAGCCTTTACCTACATCGCCGTAACCAGCTACAACGGCTACTTTACCTGCGAGCATAATATCCGTAGCTCTGCGAATAGCATCTACCAAAGACTCACGACAGCCGTACTTGTTATCAAATTTAGATTTAGTAACCGAATCATTCACATTGATAGCAGGAATAGGCAAGGTTCCTTTATGCATACGCTCATAAAGACGACGAACACCAGTAGTAGTTTCTTCAGAAATACCCTTAATTCCCTTAACAAGATGAGGGTATCTATCCAAAACTATATTGGTGAGATCTCCGCCGTCATCAAGAATCATGTTTAATGGTTCGCCGTTAGGGAAAGCAAAAAGAGTTTGCTCAATGCACCATTCATATTCCTCTTCGGTCATACCTTTCCAAGCAAAAACAGGAATACCGGCAGCAGCAATAGCAGCAGCAGCGTGGTCTTGGGTAGAAAAAATATTGCAAGAAGACCAAGCTACTTGGGCTCCAAGTTCTACAAGGGTTTCAATGAGTACGGCTGTTTGGATAGTCATGTGTAGGCAACCTGCAATTCTAGCTCCTTTGAGTGGCTTGCTTTCTCCGAATTCTTTACGCAATGCCATGAGCCCAGGCATCTCAGCTTCTGCCAATTGAATTTCTTTTCTGCCCCAAGTCGCAAGGCTCATATCTTTTACTTTGTAGGGCAAACGTTCTTGTGTAGGTGTCATTATTCTTTGTTTTAAGTTTAGTTTGCAAAGTTACAAGAATATTCTATGAAAAACAAAAGTTTTGAAGCATTTGCGTATTTTTCAGTAGTTATGATTTAATTTTTTCATATCCCAAAAATCAATTTCTTTTTTAGTACTGCTGAAATTGATACCTACCAAATAGATTTCGTTGTTTGTATGTAAGTATTTTTTGAAATACTCTTTTTGCTGTATTTGTTCAAGGGCAAGATGAGGATTTTCATCAAGTTTGAACTCAAAAAGATAAATTCTGTTTTCATAACTCAATACTGCATCTATTCTGCCTTTGGAGGTTCTCACTTCGGCTTGCACGTGAAAACCCGCTAATCGCAAAGCTAAAAAAACTACTGAATGATAATAGGCTTCCTTGTGAGCCAAAAATATTTCAGCAGGAATATCAGCAAATAAAATATTGATAGTTTCAATAAAAAGTGGTAAATTATTTTTACGAATAGCAGTAGCAATCTGATTGGCAGTGCTGGCGTGTCGCATCTGATAGGTATATGCCCCTATCAAGTGTTGTGTCATTGAAAGTTCTACCTCGTAATTAGGGTAATTGAGAACATAGTCTCCAAATTCATCAATGCTGTCGATAGTCAGATAACCTGTTTGAAAAAGTAAGGTTTCAGCGTTTAGGTTATCAATATCAAAGTTATTGATAAGGCTCATATTGGCTTTGATATTGCGTAAATCATAAAGCCATTCTTTTTTGAGTAACTCTACCAACATTTT
>JANWZC010000220.1 GCA_025054975.1 Raineya sp. | reverse complement strand
TAGCAAAGAAATTCATCACGAGGTAGAAGTAGTTATCAAAATCAGTAGGGAAGGCAAATATATTGAAGAAAAATTTGCTCACAAATATTATGATGAAATTGGTTTGGGGATTGATTTTACAGCTCGCGACCTACAAGCTAAACTCAAACAAAATAGCTATTCTTGGGAACTTTCCAAAGCCTTTGATGGATCAGCAGTGATTTCTGATTTTATTCCTAAAACTGAATTTGCAGACTTGCAGAACTTAAATTTTGCTTTGGAAGTTAATGGTATCAGGCGTCAGGAGGGGAATACCTCACTAATGATTTTCAAAATAGATTACATCATTTCGTTTCTTTCAAAGTTTTTTACGCTCAAAAAAGGAGACCTTATCTACACAGGCACACCTGCAGGCGTAAGTGCAGTGCAAATCGGCGACCGCCTCTGTGGCTATCTTGAAAATCGGAAAATGTTTGATTTTGAAATTAGGTAAAAGTAGTAGGGCAAAACAATTGATGGTTTGTCAGAATGCTACTCTTTTTTGCTGGATGGGTAGAATCCCAAAACATCTGAGAGATTAGAAAAGTGAAATTTTGACCAACCTATTCAATCCAGAGACGAACTACCCTTACTGCTTAAGCAACCCAATTACTAACATCAAACAAAGGTAGAATAAGCAAAAAAGTTTATCGTTTAGCGGAAATTATGTAACGAACTCTGAAGAAGTAAACTTTCGCCCAATTATCAAAAGTTCGTGAGAAGTCTTGATATGATGATTATCGTGATTTCTACTTTTCCTATTTTTTCCTATTCGGGTTTCGCCTTGCCCCATAGTGTATTGCCAAGCAATTTCAATAATTTCAAAGTCTTTGTAAGTTTCTCGTACCCAAGAGCAATCGTTATAAGAAAGAATAAAACCACCTTTGTGTTTTTTTAGCAATTCGGCAAGTAAATCGTGCTTAAATCCATTATGATGAATAGGAAAATTCCGCATTGGATAAATTCCCTTAAACATTTTACTATCGCCATCTAAAAAATAAGGTGGGTCTAAATACAAAAAATCTCTATTATGCTTCGGAATACTTGTCTCAAAACTTTCTCTATAAACGCTCAATTTGGGGACATGAAAATTTCTCACTTTTTCAAGCATAGCTTCATAACGCTTTCTATCGGTGTAAATAGAAGACATCCAGCCCAGAAAGCCCGGTCCATAACTTAAATTGTGGTTAAAATAATAAAAAGCCGCTAATTCCAATAATTCCAAGTTACTATAATTGTTAGGCAATAAGCCCTCTTTTTTATTCCAAATTTGCTTCAAAAGATTTTTGATTTTCTCGTACTCTTCTTTTGTATTCGGAATTTGCGACAATCTCTCGTATAACTCCTTCGGCTGACTAATCTGCACCTGCCAATAATTTACAAGCATTTCAAAAATATCATATGCAATTACTTCTATTTCTAATTCTTTGGCAATGGCAATTTCAACGCTTCCGCCACCTATAAATGGACTTACTACTCTTTCAACTGTATCGGGTAATCGTTCAATAATATTTCCAACAGCCAAAGATTTTCCTCCACCATATCGTAAAGGACTACCCAAATATCGCTTGTAACCTTTGGAGGCTTTTAGTTTTTGCAAAAAAAAGGATTTTTTAGTCAAATTAGTTTGAGATAGTATTTCATCAGCAAATTTATTCAACAAAGATTTTGAATTGGAGTTTATCTGCTCTTCAAATAAACTCAATTGCAAAACCTCTTGCCTATTTTGACTTGAAATTTTGTGTTTCATTGATAAAGTATTAGCAACCTTTTAACCAAGAAACCTTGTAACTATTCAGCTACAAGGTTTCGTTGAAAAAGATAATTTGTTACGCTCCTTGTCCCGCAGAAAAGGCATCTACACCATCAATAGTGCAGAGGTTTTCTGTTTTGATAATCTGATAACCTGCCTCAGTAACTTTACGTTGCAATTCAATGATATCGTTATAAGTAATGGCATTACCATTACCCTTGAAACGACAACGCCAGTGGTCTGTACAGAAAGTTTCAGGCAAGCCATTAGGATAAACTTTCACACCTCGGTTGGTTATCATGGTGAGATGTAAGCCATTGTGCGTAATTTGCTCTAATGCTTTCCCTAATTTTTCAGCATTTCTATCGTTGCAGTACAAAAACAAATCCACCCCAATAGTTTCCATTTTCACGTTTTGAGCAGGTTTGAGCTTTACTTGGATAGTTTTTTTGGCATTAGAATAATCTACTGCTTTGAGTTTGGCAGGTTTTTGACCCAAACGCTCAATAACAGCATCAGCAAATTCCTTGGTACCTACTTTTTGTGTGCTTACACCTTCTTTGAAAATATCGTAAGTATGAATACCATCTTCAATAGTTTTGAGCCAAGCATTATGCACTTTTTCAGCAACATCACCTTGACCAATATGCACAAGCATTTGCACCGCTCCCAGAAGTAAGCCCGAAGGATTTGCCAAATTTTGCCCTGCCCTGCGAGGTGCTGAACCATGAATTGCCTCAAACATAGCTACTTCTTCTCCAATATTTGCCGAACCTGCCAATCCTACTGAACCTGCAATTTGTGCAGCAACATCAGAAAGAATATCGCCATATAAATTAGGTAAAACAACCACATCAAAGGCTTCGGGAGTATCAGCAAGTTTAGCTGCACCAATATCTACAATCCAGTGTTCTTTTTCTATATCAGGGTATTCGGCTCCAATTTCATCAAAAACTTTGTGGAAAAGTCCGTCTGTTTGCTTCATAATGTTATCTTTGGTGAAGCAAGTAACTTTCTTTCTACCATACTGACGAGCATACTCAAAAGCATAACGAATAATTTTTTCTGTACCAGGACGAGTGATAAGTTTCAGACATTGCACTACTTCTGGGGTTTGTTGGTGTTCTATGCCTGCGTAAAGGTCTTCTTCGTTTTCACGAATAATTACTACATCCATATCAGGATATTTAGTATCCACGTAAGGAGCATAAGAAACACAAGGACGTACATTGGCATATAAACCCAACATTTTACGAGTAGTTACATTCAAACTCTTGAATCCACCTCCCTGAGGCGTTGTGATAGGGGCTTTTAAGAAAACTTTGGTACGGCGAAGCGATTCCCATGCACTATCTTCAATCCCTGCTGAATTGCCACGTAAATATACTTTTTCACCTATCTCAATGACTTCTGTTTTGATTCTGGCTCCTGCCGCCATAATAATTCTCAAAGTAGCGTCCATGATTTCTGGACCAATGCCATCGCCATAAGCTACCGTAATAGGAGTAAGTTCTTGCATATTTGTTTCTTGTTTAGGTACAACATTTAATTTCGGTTTGCAAAATACAACTATTTTTAGATTTTTGGGGGATTTTTTGGCATTTTTTGTAAAATTCTATTTACTTTACTTGGTTTTGGCACTAATTATGCTGTAATTGAACAAAAAATCAACTTTTTTAGTTATTTTTACAGCAGCCAAGTAAAATTTTAACTCCCAGATTTGAGCCTAAACGCCCCTTTTCTATGAAAAAATTATTTTTGATTATTCTTACTCATCTGATTTCGGAACTTGTACAGGCACAAATTGAACCTCGTGCAATAGGTTATTACAACGATGCTCTTGTGTTTGCCCAAAGTACCATGCCTATGGGTACGGCACGCAGTCAGGCATTAGGGGGAACAGGCGTAACTATGGGAGCAGACTTATATTCCTGTATTCTCAATCCTGCGGGTTTGGGGCTATCTACACGTGGGCAAGTAACTGTGGGATTGAATATGAATGTTTTTAATGCCAAAACCGACTACATCAATAAAACTACCGATGATAGTTATAGCTTCCTGAAACTCAATCATTTCGGATGGATTTCACCTCTGCAAAATTCAGAAGGAATGTTCAATGGGGCAGTGGCTGTTTCTATTACACGTAGTAATAACTATCAAAAACGCTTTGAATATGAGGGAGTTAATACGCGTAGCACTATGGCAGATAGATTTACATTTTTAGCAGATGGTATCCACGCAAAAGTTTTTGAACAAGAAGCCGCTTCAGGTGAAATCTATGATTTAGCTTCTTTGGCATATTC
>JANWZC010000021.1 GCA_025054975.1 Raineya sp. | reverse complement strand
TCTATGGCTTTTGCCATTCAGGAAAAAGATAAAGAAATTATCACTTTACGCAAAACCGTGGAAGAACTACGCAAGGGCGGAAGTAGCAGCGGATAATAATGTAATTTAGCGAAAAAAAACATAATAGGTAAAAACAGAAATGGCAATTATTAGCAGCAATATTATGTAAGATAAAATACTTGCCAATAAGGATTTTATATAACTGATAATTTTAGTTTTGTCAAAAAATTGTGCAGTAATTACAAATGTGTAAATAAAGCCTAACAAGAATCCATAACTTGTAAGTTCAACTTCAACCTTGAGTATTGATTGTAAAACTCCAAAAAACAAAGATATAAGCATTTCTACCCCATGCAAATAACATTGAAGTACAAACACTTCAAAGAAATTATAGGGATACTTACGAAAAAATAATCTAACTATAAGAGCAGTCAAAAAGGAGAAAAGGATGCTGAAATATTCGTAATTTTCTGACACTATTTCAGTAAAATTTGGTATATCAGTTTCGTTTGTTTCAAATTTGATTGCTTTTTTCTCAAACTCTAAAAATTTATTGAAAAGAGCATAGAGTACAGAGGTAATAATCAAAAAAGCAATTGGTTTGACATAACGACTTCGGTTTTCTGTAAGGTAAATTCTAATATGCTCAGCGGGTTTGGTAAGCAAAGCTCTTATGGTAAATAGAATGCCTTTTTCAAGATTGAAAAGTTGAGCAAGTTCATCAAGAAAATAGTTTTTATCTATTCTTTTCAGTTGTGCAGGATGTCCGCAATGTGGGCAAAAACGAAAATCATCCAAAAACTCATTACTGCAGTTTTTGCAAATCATATTCTCAAAAAGTTTATTTCAAAAGTACAAGCCAAGCCTCATAGGTTTTGCCTGCTTGTAGAAGTTCTTGTGCATATTTATGCGTATGTAGAAGCAGTTCTTCTCCCGAAAATGATTGCTGTAAGTTTTGTAATTTTTCATCTTGGTAGGCTTGAATTTCTTCTGCGGAAGGCAATTTTTCTACATTAGCAAGCCTTCCCAAGTTATTGCCCGTAAGTACTGAGCTGTTTCGTATTTTTTCAGGAAGTTGGTCGAAACCTATGCCTTTGGTAGTGAGTGGCTTGGGAATTTCAAAAAGAGCTTCCCCATTAGCACGGCAATACCATTCACCGCCCATTCTACCTACTAAGTCAATTTTGCGAGTATCTATTTTGCCCTTTTCATCTAAAATTTCTTCTTTGATGTGTGCTAAAATAACTTCGCAAATAACCAAATTTCCTGCTCCCCCTTCTGAGCCTGTTTCTATGATTTGCAACACTTTACACTCAAAAGCCACAGGGCTTTCTCCTACGCGTGGAGGACGGATAAGCACCGAAGGCACTTGGGTAAATCCTGCTTTGATGAACTCATTTACACCTTTATCGTATTCGGTGCTGGCAAGAGAGGTTTGTTCTACCATAGCAAAATTTACCACATTGATAACTACTTCGGGAACTTCACGGATATTTTCCAAAGTGTGTTTGGTGGTATTATCACGCACTCGGCGAGCAGGCGAAAATATTAAGATTGGTGGATTTGCTCCAAAGGCATTGAAAAAACTAAAAGGACTTAAATTGATATTACCAAGACTATCTATCGTACTGGCAAAAGCAATAGGACGAGGTGCAACCGCAGAAAGTAAAATATTATGAAATTCTGAAACGCTAACTTCTTTGGGAGCAATGGTTTTTATAGCCATATTAGATTTGAAAGTTTGCAAGCCAAAAATAAATAAACTTATTTAACTTTCAAATCTAAAAATTTATTTTGTTGATATTAAGCTACGTTGGCATATTCCCTTTTGAGTTTTAGAAGCTCAGTTTTTACACGAATAAGTTTTTTGTCGGTAGCGTCCATATCAGCGGTTAATAACCAATCTTCAAGTTCTTTTACCGAAAAATTGAAAGTGAAGTTCTCACGTAAAAGTTCGTCAAGTTCTCTTTCGGTTTTTTCAGTATTTTGCATTAAGCCCTTTTGAGCAATCAATTTCAGATAAAGTTCCACAGCTTTGTGGCTATGTGATTTTTCAATAGGAGCTAATCGTTCTAAAAGAGTTAGGGCTTGGAAAAAATTATCGGTAAGAATGTAAATTTCAATAGCGTTATTATAAGCAGGGATAAAATCTTTTTTAAGGCGGATAGCTTTTTCGTAATCTTCAGCGGCTTGGTCATACTTTTTAAGAATATGATAGCAGTTTGCTCGGCGAGTATATGCAAGATAATCAGGATTTATTTCAATAGCTTTACTGTACAAATTGATAGCTTCAGTAAAATCTTTATTTTCATAGGCTACCATAGCTTGTGCTATTAAGCTATCGTATTCAGGATTGTAAGTACCCTGAGAAATAGGCAAACTAGTAGTAATAGGTTCAGGCTCATTGCTAGTCGGTTGGTAAGTATCCTTTTCATAAATAATTTCTTCTACTATCTCTTCATTTTCAATTTCAGCTATTTTTTCTTCTTTCAAAGACTCGTTGATTTTTTGTTCAATAGCATCTACCCATTCCCTATTACTGCTAAATGTAGATGTTTCTATTTCTATTTTTCTTTCATTGGGATTTTCAGTAGTTGCTTGAGCGATTGTAACAAGTTCGTCTTTTTTATTTTCGGTGGGGGTTTTATTTACAACCTGTTGGCTATGGCTAATTCGTGCTTCAAGTTCGGTAATCTTATTATTCAGAACTGAAAGCAGATTTTCGTATCCTGCCACATTTTGGCTTTGATTAACTTGCCAATTAGTAAGTTCTTTTTGTAAAATCTCTTTCAAAACCGCTGTTAATTGCGTTTTTAACTCATTTTGTTGCTCGCGAGCAAAATTTTGCATTTGAAGATGCTGCTGGTCTTTGAGCATTTTCAACGCTACAAAAAATAATAACACACAAAGAGCAATAATACCTAATCCTCCCCAAAGTAACATAGACGCCTGTTGATTGATTTGTTGCTGAAGTAAAAAAGTATGATTTTGTACTACTTGTCCTATTTCATTCTTTCTTTCATCTTTTTGCTTTTTTAATTCATTCAGTTCTTCGGTGTATTTTTTATCAATTTGAGTCAGATAAAATTGTAATGTATTAAGTAGTTGTTTCTGTTGAGTAGTATCTTTAGCAGAAAGCATTAAAATTTGAGCCTGTAAGGACTCTATCTGATAGCGATAATTGTTTTCCAAGGAGCGAATTCTGTCTTCTAACAAGCGATTATTACGCCGATGGAGTATTTCTGCCTCGTACTGAGCAATACAAGGTAGAAAGTAAAAGAAAAAGTTAATTAAAAGTATGAGATTTTTCATTGCTCTCAATATTTCAAACTTTCACAGTGCAAGTTACAATTTTTTTTCAAATTTCCAAAAAAAAATTTAATTTTTTCAGAAAAATTACAAAAAAGTTTTTTCATTCAAAAAATTTTTACACTTTGTTTTTTCGGAAAAAACTGCTATATTTGCGGAAAATTTTCGAAACCTTTCTAAAAGCAAATCTTTATGAAAGAGCTATTAAAACATCTTCCTGCTATAAAAAAATTTGTAGAGGAGCGAACTCAAGCCTTTCAAGAATTGAGTGATAATACCGTTAAAAACTTTTTAAGAGAAGCTTATAAATTACCTTTTCTTTTCCCCGTAAGAATCATCGTGAGTGAAGAAAAATTCGTCAATTTCTTATTTGACATGCGGAAAGAACTTTTCGAAGGGAAAAATATTTTCTTCACCTCAGAAACTAACGAAGCATCTAAAAATAACACAGAAAGCCCCAACAATGACAATTCTACCTTGAAACAAACTGAAGAACTAACTAAACAAACGAAAAAAGCAAAACAAGAATCTGCCCGTTCATCAAAACAAGAAAAAACAATAGAAAAAGAGACCAAAAATAGTAAGAAAAATACAAAAATTACATCAAACAGCAAAACCACAAATACTCCCTCCCAAACCGTAAAAATTGACACCCAACGTACTACTGCCAAAACTAAAAAAATAAAAGCATAGAAATTTGAAAGAACGAAGAAGTTTTTCCCAAAAAATTAGAACTACTTTACTGATTTTAATAAGTTTAGGGACTTTTTATTGGATTTACTTTGTAGTGTTAGGATTTTCACCTTTCAAAATAGAAGAGGCAAACAAAATTCGGAGAATTTTAAGCAATTTTCAAAATCAACCCAAAGAAGTTATTTCTAAAACTTTTCATCTTTCACTTTTAGACTCTTTCCAGAAAGAACCTATTCTGTGGAATTTGGCGAGTTCTTACTACCAACTGGGGCAGAAAACCATTGCCTTTCGTTTTTACGATTCACTATCACACACTACAACCTTACCCCTTTGGCAAACCAAAGCTCAAACACAAATCGGAAATATTATTTTTATTACAACTCCCCAAGAATTAGACTCCGCCCTGAAATTTTACAAACAAGCCCTATACTTTTCTGAAAACAACGAAAATGCAAGATATAATTACGAACTGCTCAAAAAACTTTCTCAAAAAAATACCCCTCCCCCAAATAGGCAAATTTCTAATGTTCCACTACCTACCCCCAATGATACTGCCACTCAAATACCAATTTACAAGGAGAATAAAAGTTCTAATGAACTTTTGGAAGCTATCAATAATCAGGAACAAGACCTTCTGCGTAAATATTTTCAGAAAAAAGTACCGCAGAATCCCACTACAAAAAATTTGCCCGCTTGGTAAATGATTTGTGTTAGCTTTTCAGTTGAAGGTAATTCTATATACACTTTGCAATCAGTTCTTTTGGTAAAGTTGTATAAATTTTGCAGATTTGCACGTATGCAAGTTTTCTATACAAAGAATGAGAAATAAACTCAATAAGCAGTTAATTTTGTTGTAGCGATGAAAATAGCAGGCGGGGCTAAAATTAGAGAAACTTAAAATTCCAATCTAATGGCTGAAAAGTTAGTGTAGCGAACCGAAACTCTCTTGGAGGCTATTAGAAAATACCAAAGAAGGAGGTTGAAAATAAATTTCCTTGAAACTTAATATGAAATATGCAGGAAAATTTACCTATTTATACAAAGAACCAATTAGCCCTACGCAATGGACAAGACCGAGCTGAAATTTGGGTAGCTTATCAGGGCTTCATTTATGATGTTTCATGCTCACGTCTTTGGCGGAATGGTAAACATTACGAACATTGGGCAGGACAAGACCTTACCGATGAGTTAGCAGATGCCCCTCACACTGATAAAGTTTTTGAAAAATTTGAAATTATTGGAAAATTGGAAAAATGAGCCTCACAGAAAATGCTCTGCAAGGCTCATACTATGAGAATTGGAAACTACACTACTTTTTATCTTGCTGATTATCTTTGTTTTCTTTCAAAAGTTCGGGGTCAATTTCGGCAAGTTCTTTTTCTACGTTGCGTAAATCTTCGCGTACAAGGCGATGCGTATGCTCATCTAAATCTTTGTTTTTAAGTATGTTGAGCAAACGCTCTCTATCAGCTAAAAGCTTTTCTTTATTAATGTGTATCATAATGCTTTTTCATTTTAGGTTCTATAAACAAACAATTGAGATTCAGATACTTAAAAGTTTTGTATATCCGATTCTGTTTCCCTGAAATTGGTAACCCAAATTAAAGTTTTTTTTAGATATTACACTACAATTTTGTAAGATTTTTTTTCAAAAAGTAACTTGGCACAAGATTTGCTAAAAGTACATTTTCTTAAAAATCACGTTAAATTCTCATTGTCTATTTCGCAAAATATTCATCATACATTTTAGACCACAACCGTATTCAACTTGAAAATATGCCGTAAATATGGATTGGACGCCTTATTTGCTGTGGAAAAGGATAGGTTGATTTCTACGCAGAAAGGGCAATATGAACGAGTAGGGGAAGCCGATATTCCTGCCGAAGGGCTTTTGACGCATTTGAGGGATTTTGATTGGGTGACAGTCTTCAGAAAAGAAGAAGTTCATCAAAAACGCCATTATATTTATTATAGCCACGCTCAAGACTGCCAGCAAGAGCCAAAAAAGGCTTCTTTGGAAGAATTTCAAGTGGCTCATAAAAATCATTGGAATATGGAGGAATATCATCGTGCTATCAAACAACTCTGCAACATTCAGAATTTTTTAGTCAGAAGAACCAACGCCGTAAAAAATCATATCTTTGCCGCTTTAAGGGCTTTTATTACGCTGGAAGAAAAGGTTATCAAGCAAGTAATTGCTAATTGGTATCAATTTAGAGAAAATCTACCAACTTGTTTTCTCAAGCAAAATCTTACGTAATTTTAGAGTGCGTAAATCCTAGATTATTCAGAGAAGTAGTAAAAATGGTAGAAACAGCAGAGGCTATGCTACCAATTGCATTCATATCGTTTATTATCAATTATCTATAATCGCAAAACATTATCTAATATCGATTTTTACTTAACTTCTTTCAATGGAACTCTTACACCATCTTTGTAAGCCACAACCCAGCCTCCCTTGATACCTATATCAGGCAGACAATTTTTGAAAGCCTCAGCTTTTTCAAAACTTCTAAAATTACCCAGCGTGTATTTTTTCATTTTGCCGTCCTGTTCCACACGCAAGTCATATTCATTGCTTACGTTGAGGTCTAATTTGTCAGAAGCTCCAATTTGCAAACGAAAAACTACTCCTTTATTAAAATCGTCTTTGGGAACTGTGGGTAAAGATTGAGTTGGTTCAACAATTGTGGAATTTTCAGAGGAATTTGTATTTTTGAGAGTTTTGCCAGTTATTTCGCTTTCAAGTTGGGTTATTCTTTTTTGCAAAAAAGCGATTTCTTCATCTTTGGCATTTACAAGAGCTTGATTTTCAGATATTTCCTTACGTATTTTGCTAATACGTGCAGGCAAAAAATTATTAGCTTCTGAAATTGCCTTAAATTCCTCTACACTCATTTTATTAAGTTTTTCTCGCCATATCTTTTGCTGTTCTTTATCGGATTGAGCAAAAAGATAAACCGAAAATAATACCCAAACGCAAGAAAAAACTAACTTTTTCATAAGTTTATTAAGTTCAATTTTCAGCAAAATTTAATGAAGTTCGTTCAAAGTTACAAAAAATTAGCCTGATTTTTGCAAAAATTTATACCTTTGAGTTTTGAAAATCTTTCAAGTGATGTCTGGAATACGTTGGTTATATCGTCCTGAACCCAACCCTGTGGTCGTCAAAAATCTAATGAAGGAAGTAGGTGTAGAAGAAACCATAGCCTATTTACTTGCTCAAAGAGGAATTTCAAATTTTGAAGAAGCAAGGCTTTTTTTTCGCCCTAAATTAGAACATCTGCACAATCCGTTTTTGATGAAGGATATGGAAAAAGCCGTATTACGCTTGGAACAGGCTTTTGAAAATAACGAAAAAATCTTGATTTATGGCGATTATGACGTAGATGGCACTACTTCCGTAGCTCTTCTGTATCAATTTTTCAAAAGAATATTCCCTGACAAACGCAATTTTGATTTCTATATTCCTGACCGTTACAAAGAAGGTTATGGCATTTCCAAACAAGGGATTGATTACGCCAAAACCCACGGCTTCACATTGATGATTGCCTTAGATTGTGGAATCAAATCTGTTGAACTTGTAAATTATGCTAAAACACAAGGAATTGATTTTATCATTTGCGACCACCATTTGCCTGGTGCAGAAATTCCCCAAGCCATAGCCGTCTTAGACCCTAAACGCCCTGATTGTCAATATCCTTATAAAGAACTTTCGGGTTGTGGAGTAGGTTTCAAACTTTTACAAGCCTTTTCTTTGCACAAAAATATTCCTTTTGAAGTTTTGCATCAGTTTTTGGATTTGGTAGCGGTAAGTATCGCCTGTGATATTGTGCCGATTACAGGAGAAAACAGAGTGCTTGCTTTTTACGGATTACATAAAATCAATACGAAACCTTTGCGAGGATTGCGAAAATTGCGAGAAATAGCAGGTTTTGCAGAAGATAAAGAAATGAGCATTAACAATTTGGTTTTTGGATTAGGTCCTCGTATCAATGCCGCAGGTAGAATAGAACATGCTCGTGATGCCGTAAGAGTACTTTTAGCCGAAAGTGAAGCAGAAGCCCAACATTTTGCTAAAATTATCCACGAACACAACAAAGACCGCAGAGAACTTGATAAAAGCATTACCCAAGAGGCTTTGCAAATGATAGAAGCTCACGGCTTGCAGAACGCTAAAACTACGGTACTTTTCAAACCTAACTGGCACAAAGGTGTTATCGGTATTGTAGCTTCTCGTTGTATTGAGCATTATCACCGCCCTACTATTATTCTCACACAATCTAATGGCAAAATTGCAGGTTCAGCACGTTCGGTACACGATTTTGATGTTTATGAAGCCATTGAAGCCTGTGCCGATTTATTAGAACAATACGGCGGACACAAACACGCCGCAGGACTCACCCTGAAAGCAGAAAACTTGAAACTTTTCCAAGAAAAATTTGAGCAAGTAGTAGCTTCACGTATCAAGCCCGAACAATTAGTACCTCATTTAGAGGTAGATAGAAAAATCACTTTACGCGAAGCCACTGATAAATTAGCTCGTATCTTAAATCAACTGGCTCCGTTTGGTCCTGGCAATATGCAACCACTTTTTGTTACCGAGTCTGTAAAAGCTATTCCCGAAACCGTAACGCTTGTCGGTAAAGATGACCCTAAAATCCACCTTAAATTCAAAGTAAAACAAGAAAATTCTGCCGAATTTGATTGTATTGCTTTCGGAATGGGGCATCTGGCTGAACAATTACGCACAGGCAAACCATTTCATATTTGTTATCATTTGGAAGAAAATCATTTCAGAGATACCACTACCTTACAACTGCGTATAAAAGACATCAAATACTAATTTCTACCTAATGCAAAATGGTTTTGTGAAGAAAACATCAAGTTTTTTCTTTTTCGTTAAACGAACTTCGGCTTGTTATTGAGCATACTTGAAATATACAACAGGCTATATGCAAAAAATCAAAAAATTTGTCTCAAATGCTTTTTGTGGAGAAAACTTAGGATTCTTGTTGCTAAAAAGTTCAATTTTGTAGTTTGCTTTTTGAAAAAAATTTAATTTTGCATAGAATTGTCAAACTTTTTTAGCGATTTTTTGTTGTAGCTTTGTAATTTCTCACCTAAACTTAAATTTTATGCTTATAGAACCGGGAAAACTACTTGCTCAAATTGAAACTCCTGCCGATTTACGCAAACTTCACCCACATCAACTTCCCCAAGTAGCCGAAGAACTTCGGCAATTTATTATTGATATGGTTTCCGTTTATGGAGGGCATTTTGGAGCAAGTCTGGGCGTAGTAGAGCTAACCGTAGCTTTACACTATGTTTTCAATACTCCTTATGACCTACTCGTTTGGGATGTAGGGCATCAGGCATATGGGCATAAAATTCTCACAGGCAGACGTAAAGTGTTTCATACCAATCGTGTATATGGTGGTATTTCGGGATTTCCCAAACGAAAAGAAAGTATTTATGATGCTTTTGGCGTAGGGCATTCTTCCACTTCTATTTCGGCTGCTCTCGGAATGGCAATTGCTTCTAAGTATAAAGGTGAAACTGACCGCCAACATATTGCTGTTATTGGCGATGGGGCTTTGACAGGCGGCATTGCCTTCGAAGGAATGAATAATGCTGGTGTTTCAGGAACAAACATTCTGATTATTCTCAACGATAATTGCATGTCCATTGACCCTAATGTAGGGGCTTTGAAAGACTATTTGACCGATATTACTACTTCTTCTACTTACAACAAACTCAAAGATGAAGTTTGGAAAATTTTGGGCAAGAATGCTTTGGGTAAATTCACGCGTGAGATAATTGCTAAAATTGAAAATGCTCTTAAAGCAGGTTTGCTCAAACATAGTAATTTGTTTGAGGCTTTGGGCTTACGCTATTTCGGACCTATCGACGGACACGATATTGACCACCTCTACCACGTACTTTCTGACCTTAAAAACATTCAAGGACCTAAAATTTTGCATTGTGTAACCATTAAAGGTAAAGGGTATCCACTTGCCGAAAAAGACCAAACCAAGTGGCATGCACCTGGTACTTTTGATAAGGTTACAGGTGAAATTCATAAGAAAGTTTATACAACGCCACAACCTCCTAAATATCAAGATGTTTTTGGGCATACTTTGGTAGAACTTGCCAAAATGAACCCCAAAGTTATGGGCATCACACCTGCTATGCCTTCGGGTTCGTCTATGAATATTATGATGAAAGAAATGCCCGATAGAGCTTTTGACGTAGGCATCTGCGAGCAACATGCGGTTACTTTTTCAGCAGGATTGGCTACACAAGGACTTATTCCTTTTTGCAACATTTATTCCACTTTCATGCAGAGAGCCTACGACCAAGTAATTCACGATGTTTGCATACAAGAACTACCTGTTATTTTCTGCATGGATAGAGCAGGTTTTGCAGGTGCAGATGGTCCTACACATCACGGGGCTTACGATATTGCTTATATGCGTTGTTTGCCCAACATGATTGTCTCTGCACCTATGAATGAACAAGAACTTCGCAACTTGATGTACACTGCTATGCTGGATATGGAAGAAAATGGCAAAAGAGCCTTTTCTATTCGTTATCCTCGTGGCGAAGGCGTAATGCCCAATTGGCGTACTCCTTTGGAGAGATTGCCTATTGGTAAAGGCAGAAAAATCAAAGACGGCGAAGAAGTAGCTATCCTAACCATAGGACATATTGGCAATTATGCAGTAGAAGCCTGTAAAATGCTTGAAAAAGAGGGCTACAATCCTGCTCATTATGATATGCGTTTTGTAAAACCTTTGGATAGTGAAATTTTGCATGAGGTTTGTCAGAAGTTTGATAAAATTCTCACCGTAGAAGACGGCTGTTTGATGGGTGGCTTTGGCAGTGCAATTTTGGAATGGATTGCTGATAATGGCTATACCAATATTCAAGTCAAACGTTTAGGTATGGCTGATAAAGTCTATGAACACGGCACCCAACTTGAATTACACCGAGAGGCTGGTTTTGCCCCTGAACATATTGCTCAAGAAGTCAAAAATCTAACAAAAGTAGCGGTGAAAAGCATTCTGTAAGATTGATGTTGAAAGTTGCAGGGTTTGAAAATAAGATTTAACCAATTGAATTTTTTATCCGAAAAAATCTTTCTTGCATTTGCCACTTTGAATTTAGCACAAATTCAACAACTGCAAAATAATTTTTTTTCAGGTTGGTTTGTGTTGTAAATTTTCGGTAAATGTTCAATATACAGCTATAATAACCTTTCATTTCAACTTTTCCTTAAAATGTCAAAAAAGAAAATTGTAGTTATTGGGGCGGGTTTTGCGGGACTCTCTGCCGCTACTACTTTGGCTCATCAAGGTTTTGAAGTTACACTGCTTGAAAAAAATGACAAAGCGGGAGGCAGAGCCAATATCTTACAAGCCGAAGGTTTTACCTTCGATATGGGACCAAGTTGGTATTGGATGCCTGATGTTTTTGAGCGTTATTTTGAACGATTTGGCAAAAAAACAAGTGATTACTACAAACTTCATAGACTCAACCCATCTTATCGTGTTTTTTTCGGTGAGAATGATTACATCAATGTTCCTGCAAATCTCAATGAATTATACGAACTCTTTGAAAGTTACGAAAAAGGTAGCAGTGAAAAATTAAAGGATTTTCTCAAACAATCAGCTTACAAATATGAAGTTGGTATCAATAATTTGGTCTATAAACCCAGTCGCTCTATTTGGGAATTTATTGATTTTCGCTTGCTTGTGGATATGATACGCATGAATATTTTTGAGTCGTTTCACAAGCATGTTCGCAAGTATTTTTCACATCCCAAACTGCTCAAATTAGTAGAATTTCCAATTTTATTTCTCGGGGCAATTCCGCAAAACACTCCTGCTCTGTATAGTCTGATGAATTACGCTGACATGGCTTTGGGAACTTGGTACCCTATGGGTGGTATGTACGAGGTAGTAAAAGCTATGGTGCAACTTGCCCAAGAACAAGGCGTAAAAATTTTGTATCATCAAGAAGTGAAAAAAATTGCGGTAGAAAATAACAAAGCCACAAGAGTAATTACCCAAAATGAAACTTTTGAGGCTGATGCCGTAGTAGCGGCGGCTGATTATCATCATATTGAACAGGAAATTTTGGAAAGACCTTATCGGAATTACAGCGAAAAATATTGGCAAAAACGAATTATGTCGCCTTCCTCATTACTTTTTTACGTAGGGTTGAACAAACGTTTGCAAAACATTGAACATCATGTTTTATGCTTTGATGAAGAATTTGCTTTACATGCTCACGAAATTTACACCGAACCTAAGTGGCCCACTAAACCTTTATTCTATGTTTCTGCTACTTCCAAAACGGATAGTTCAGTAGCTCCTGAGGGGAAAGAAAATTTGGTATTACTTATTCCTGTGGCAGTAGGTTTGGAAGACAGAGAAGAAATCCGTGAGCATTACTATCAGCTTATTATGAAACGCCTTGAAAAACTTACAGGACAAAGTATTTTGGACTCGGTAATTTTTAAGAAAAGTTATGCCCACAATGATTTTTTGAAAGATTATCATTCCTTCCGAGGTAATGCCTATGGACTTGCTAACACGCTTACTCAAACAGCAATTCTCAAACCCGCTCTGAAAAGCAAAAAAGTCAGAAATTTATATTTTGCAGGACAACTCACCGTACCAGGTCCAGGTGTGCCTCCTACAATTATATCAGGACAAGTGGTAGCTGGTGAAGTAGCTAAAGAAATATAATTTTGCAGAAGTGGTGTTGGAATTTTCTTAAAAATTCCTAAATTGGCTATATTTTTGGAAGTTCAGCCATGACCCTGCAAGATTTACTCATAGCACCTATCTTTTTGCTTATTCTGTATGGGATTGCATATTCACGCAAAAACAGACTCACCAATCCACTCACCAAAAGGTATTATTTTACTGCTCTACATTTACGTTTTTTTGGTTGTGTAGCTTTTGCGTGTGTGTATCAGTTTTATTATGGAGGGGGCGATACCTTCAATTTTTTTCACGATAGTGCTATTATATGGAATGCCTTTTGGGATAGATTTGATGTTGGCTTGCAAATGCTTTGGGATAAACCAGGCACGTTTAATCCCTCCACACAAGCCTATACAAATTATTTATATTTCTACCCCGATAAGCACTCTATGGTAGTAGTAAAGCTATCAGTGATTTTGGGTTTTCTTACTTACCATACTTACTTAGCAAATGCTTTCATTTTTGCATTTATTGGTTTTACAGGGGTTTGGGCAATGTACAGAGCTATGGTAGATATGTACCCTACCCTTTACAAAAAAATTGCTTTTGCGTGTTTTATGATGCCTTCGGCTTTTTTTTGGGGCTCAGGACTAATGAAAGATACACTAATAGTCAGTGCTTTGGGGTGGGCATTTTATGCATTCTATTTTGGTGTTATTAAACGACAAAAAATACTGAAAAATGTATTTATTCTTATTGCAGCTTTGTGGCTTATGCAAGAAGTAAAAATTTATGTAGCTATGTGTTTTTTGCCTGCAGCAGCTACATGGGTATTGTTAGAGTTTCGTAATAAAATTAGAATAGGTTTGGTAAGACTTCTAATTTTACCGATTGTATTACTTGCTTCTGTACCTGTGGGCTATGTAGCGGTGAGCAAACTCACTGAAGGCACTCGTTTTTCTTTTGAGGAAGTAGCTCAAACTACCAAAACCAATACCGAATGGAACGCTATCTCAGGAAATGCCAGCTATTCTTTGGGCGAGTATGATGGTACTATTGGCAGTGTAATTAGTAAATTTCCTGCGGCAATAACCGTTTCACTTTTTCAGCCTTTTTTGTGGCAAGTGAAAAATCCTTTGATGTTGCTGGCAAGTTTGCAAGCTACTTTTATTCTTTTGCTTACGTTGCAAACTTTTTTTAAGACAGGCTTTTTTAAGTTTTTTCAAATTCTATTTAGCAAGCCATTTTTAGTTTTTTGCTTGATTTTTACAATTATTCTTGCTTTTGGCACAGGAGTAGGCAGTGGCAATTATGGCTCACTTGACCGCTACCGCATTCCTTTTATTCCTTTTTACATTATGCTACTGCTCGCTTTGCAATATTTTGCCAAAAAACAAAAACGCTTTGTTCAGTTTGCCTAAAATTTTATCACAAAATACAAGAACAATCTTGGAAAAGTTCAATTTTTAGAGTTTTTTACATTCGGAAGGTTAAACTTTTGCAAAAAAGACTATAACAACGTCTTTCAAAGTGATAATTTTGCAGGAGCAATCATTTTGGAAGCACTTATGGAGCAGTTGTATTGGTGGAGTTTGGCAACTTTGTTGTGGTCGGGTTGGCAAGTTATTAGGCAGGTAGTGCGTTTGGAAGCCCATAAATTAGCTCAATTCAAAAGAATTTTAGCCTATCAGTTTTTTTACTTCCTACGCAACGAATACAAACTAACTCTTACAATTTTTTCATCTGCTTTGCTATTGCTGGTAACAGGCAATGCCGTAAAAGATAATGTTTTGCAAACTTTCTTTTGGCTAAATGTAGCTTGGTGGCTATTGCAAATTTTTGTAAAAGAATTACAGAATATAGCACCCAAGCTATCTAAACGGTTATTTTTCAAAATATTTTGGGAAGGTTCGCCTTTAAGTGCAGTTGGTATCATAGGAGCTTTGTGCATTAATTCTTATCTGCTGTATTTTTATCAAGGTTTTTTTGGAAATATCACATTACTACTTGCTTTACTTGCCTCTATTTTTTTGGGTACGAGTATCGTATTTTGGATTTTTCGGTTTGGGCAATATCGTTCAAGTCTGCATCCTGCTCCTTTGCAAAATCCTTATATCAGTAATGAAAGATTGGATTTATGGCTTGTTGTCTTGATAAGTTGTTTGGTACTTGCTCAAATGTACGGCAATAAATTTACTTTTGTTATTTTACCCATACTAGTAACTTCTGTAATTCTTGTAACCGCTTTTATTGCTAAACAGCATAAACACTTCCAAATAGCTATGATAGTTTTTCAAGTTATGTTTATTTTCATTCTTATTTATGCGTTTTTACCAGATTTTTGGCTCAAAAACGGCACTTGCTATTATCGTTCTGATTTACTGGTGATTTTAATTATCTCCTTGCTCATTTCAGTTTTTGCAGATAAAATCATTGCATTTTATCAATTTTTGCAGGAAAAATATACTGTATATTTCGTAAAAAAACCTGTTTTTCATGTTTGGGTAACATACATTTTGCGAGGCTTGATTACACTAACTATCACAAGTCTTTTGGCTTGGGGAGTCTTATTTGCTTTTCAGAAAGTTGAATTATATGGAATGAGTTTGTCTCTACTTGTAATTTTTTCTAATATTCATACCAAAATTAGCTTTGACGTACCAATCAAGTGGAAATAACTTGCCAAATTTTCTCAAATGCTTAATTTTGCCTTAAATTCAAGAGATATGCTTTCAGAATTTGGCAAAATACTTATTTTCATAGCAGATGCAGTAATATTTTTGTTGATAGCTTTGGGTGTTTCTGCTTTGCTTCGCCCCCGAAAGCCTAATCCTGAGAAATTAAGTACTTATGAGTGTGGTGAAGAGGCTCTTGGTTCAGCTTGGCTCAATTTCCCTGTACGTTATTACGTGATAGCTCTCATTTTCTTGATTTTTGATGTCGAAATTGTATTTCTTTTCCCTTGGAGCATTGTTTTTGGTAAAAAAAATTACTACGAAGCTACACAAGGCACATGGACTTGGTTTGCATTGGCAGAAATGTTTGTTTTCATTTTCATTCTAGCACTCGGACTCGCCTACGTATGGGCAAAAGGTTACTTAGATTGGGCAAAACCACAAGTCTCAAAACCGCAAATTCCCAACCCCTTGCCTGAAAAAATCTATGAAAAATTTAATCAAGAGCAGTTTGCAAAAAAGTAAAATAAAATTTGCATAAAGATAACATTTTCCGTAAATTTGCCATTGCATAATATTCGGTTTTTTACCGAATTAAAGTTTTTCTAAAAAGTTTAATTCTGTTCAACTAAAAAACTTGTATATTATGGAACGTCAAGCCATGGAAAATGCCTTGCGTGAGGCTATTCAACAATGTACTAACGAACTCGGGTGGGCAAACCTTGCAGAAATCGGAGCTATCTTGCGTAAAAAAGGTATCAAGTACGGCAAACTCTCTACCTTCATTAGTGGTTTTCCTCATTTGGTAGAAACTCGCATTGATAATTCGCTTACGCCTCCTGTGGTATATGCTCGCCTAAAACAGCAATATCAAGCCTCCGCCTAAAATATCAAGCCTCCACCTAAAAGGAGGCTTTTTTTGTGTCTCCCCCTTAATTAAAACAATATTTTTTGTATATTTGCGTTGATGCTTTGCTAAACAATCCTATTAAATAATAATGCTCATGAAATCGGTACTATTTGTATTGTTTGCTTTGCTAACTTATTTACCAAGTTTTGCTCAAGTGTTAGGTTCAAAATTTGAACAATTAGACCACATTTTGCCTACTCCCAATAATTTCCGTACTGCTGATGGTTCTCCTGGACACGAATATTGGCAACAAAAAGCTGATTACAAAATTAGTGTTAGTCTTGACGATACCAAACAATGGATAAAAGGCTCTGAAACTATTACTTACTACAACAACTCTCCAAATGAATTACGTTATTTGTGGTTACAATTAGACCAAAACATGTTTTCCAAAGAGTCAAACACTTACAAAACCGATACCTATGATTTGGAAGATAATTACCGTGGTCTGATGTCTTGGATAGTTAGTCATAATTCCCCTCATGGCTTTAACATTACTTCTGTTACAGATGCCACTAATAAACCTTTGGCTTATACTATCAATGCCACAATGATGCGAATAGATTTGCCTCGCCCTCTCAAAAAAGGAGAAAAATTTACTTTCAATATAGATTGGAACTTTTATGTAATTGATGCCGAAAAAATGGGTGGTAGAAGTGGTTATGAGTATTTCCCCGAAGATGATAACTATCTTTATGAAATAGCTCAATGGTTTCCACGCATGTGCGTGTATAGTGATGTGTATGGTTGGCAACATAAGCAATTTTTAGGAAGAGGTGAGTTTGCTTTGGTATTTGGTGATTATGAAGTAAATATAGATGTCCCTGCTGACCATATTGTTGCCGCAACAGGTGAATTGCAAAATCCCAAAGAAGTACTTACTGCAACGCAAATTCAGCGTTTGGAGCAGGCTAAAACTGCTGCCAGTCCTGTTCTGATTGTAACCCCTGAAGAGGCTATCAAAAATGAAAAAAGTCGTACTACGGCTCGTAAAGTTTGGAAATTCAAAGCTGAAAATGTACGTGATTTTGCTTGGGCGAGTTCAAGAAAATTTATTTGGGACGCCTTTCAAGTATCTATTGGTGGTAAGCGAGTTTGGGCAATGTCATTTTATCCCAAAGAAGGCAATCCGCTCTGGGGCGAAAAGTCTACTTGGGTAGTAGCTCATACGCTTAATGTTTATTCAAAATATACCTTTGACTATCCTTATCCTGTGGCAATTTCGGTGCACGGACCCGTTTTCGGTATGGAGTATCCCATGATTTGTTTCAATGGCGGCAGACCTATTCCTACTCCTGCCAATGCTTCCAAAGAAGAAACTGAAAGAATCAAACAAGCAAATGAACGCATAAAATATTCTATGGTATCGGTAATTATTCACGAAGTAGGACACAACTTCTTCCCTATGATTGTCAATTCTGACGAAAGGCAATGGTCTTGGATGGACGAAGGTTTGAACTCTTTCTTGCAGTACCGTGCTGAACAAGAACTGCCCGATGCCCCTTGGACGAAAGATTTGAAGCGAGACCCCTACCCTTCTCGTCGTGGTCCTGCGGCGAATATTGTCAGTTATATGAAGTCTGCCCCTGATACGCAAGTGCCTATCATGACAAACTCCGAGCAGATTAAGCAATTTGGCAATAATGCCTATGGAAAACCTGCTACAGCTCTGAATATTTTACGAGAGACTATTATGGGACCTGCCTTATTTGATTACGCCTTCAAACAATATGCTCAAAAATGGAAATTCAAGCACCCCGAACCTGCTGACTTTTTCAGAACTATGGAAGATGCTTCTGGGGTTGATTTAGATTGGTTTTGGCGTGGTTGGTTCTACACTATTGATTTTTATGAGCCAAGTATTGAAGCAGTCACCCTTTACAAAATCAAAAATGCTAATAATTCAGGTGCTACTTCTATTTTCCCTACCAAAGAGCTAAAAGCCGATGAAATGATAAAACGCATTGAGCAAATGGGGGTACGCCTCACCGACAAGGAAAAAGCTTCAGTAAGTTCTGATAAGAACTTTTATGTGTTGAAAATCAAAAACAATGGTGAATTGGTTATGCCTGTAATTGTAGAAATGACTTTCAAAGATGGCTCAAAACAAATAGAGAAATTTCCTGCTGAAATTTGGCGTATGAACCACAAGGAAATCAATAAATTGATTGTTACGGAAAAAGAAGTAGTACAATTTCAATTAGACCCCAAACTTGAAACCGCCGACGTTGAAACTAACAATAATACGTTTCCTCGCTCCAATAATGCCAATAATAATTTTGAAAAAATGAAATCGGAGAAATAACCCCTCTCTATATTATTTTTCAAAAACACCTTTACAAAATGTTGTAGAGGTGTTTTTTTCGTAAAAATCAGTTTTCTTGATAATTGTTCAAATTTTTCTCTAATTCTTCTCTGATAATTTGCCTTAATCTTTCAGGGGCAAGAACTTTCAGATTTCTACCATAACTCAAAAGTTCGCTTATTAAATCGGGATTGATGATAAGTTCCACACTAATCCGAAACTCTTGTTCGTTATCTACCAAAATCTTTTGCGTTTGATGTAAAGGTTTGCTTTTGAGATAATATCCTACAAAAGGTGAAAAAGAAAGTACAATATGCTCAACTTGCTCTTCTTGCAAACGCGTAATTCCAAAGCAGTTTTGATAAAAACTTTCAGGCTCAAAACCTAATTTTTCAGGGTAAAGAACACTAAAATCACTAATTTTCAGGCTTTGAATTCTATCTAATGCAAATGTCGCAATTCGTTCCTTTTCAGGGTAGTAGCCAATCACATACCACCGCCCTTTGAACTCTTTGAGCAAGTAAGGGTGTAAAATTCTTTCTTCTGCTTCTGTTTGTGTGAATTTTTTGTAGGCAAAGTGAATTTGTTTGTAGTTTTTGATAGCCCACAAAATATCACCGAGCCACTTTCTTCCTTTGGGATAGGTGGCATTTTCGGGCTGAATGAAATCTTGCATCTTGCGAGGGGAGTCTTTGAGTTGCTTACCTACTTCTACGGCATCTAAAACTTTGTTGATAGCATCAGCAAAATCCTCAAAAATTTGGCTATGCTTAAAACCTTGTAATACCGACTCGGCAAAATTAAGAGCTACCAAATCTTTTTGCGATAAACTAATAGACATAAAGCGGTATTCGTTATCCATTTCGTAACGCATACCGCCTTTTTTATTTTTCTGCTTGTAGCCGTAAAAATAGCCTCTTTCCAAATTATGAAACTCAATGGGAGCCCCAAACTGCTCCCGCATAATTTTGAGGTCTTTTTCAAAAGCCGAAGCCGAATAAGCTAAACCAGTACGCTCTTGAATAGTTTCAATAATATGTTCTTTGGAAGGGAATTTTCGTTGTCTGTTACGCAAAAGTTCGTCTATAATCAAGTAACGCAAAAGCTGGTTTTTATTCGGCATAATAATTTTCTCCAAACTTTCAAAAAATCGCTCAAATCACTTTTCTAATACTCTGCAACTGCTTCGGCAATTAGGTCGCAAGCCTCATTCATTTGCTCTTCATTGATAATAAGTGGCGGAGCAAGGCGAATTTTATCACCATGCGTAGGTTTGGCAAGCACACCTTTTTCTTTCATCAGTAAGCACAAATCCCAAGCGGTTTTGCCGTCTTTTTCTTTAATATCTATGGCATTAAGCAAACCTTTTCCACGTACCGCACCAATTTTCTCGGGATAGCGTTGCATGAGTTCGTGCATACGCTTGCGAAAGATTTGCCCCATTTTTTCGGCATTTTCGGGCATTTTTTCGTCCTTGATAACTTGTAGGGCAGTCATAGCAATGGCACAAGCCAAAGGATTACCCCCAAACGTAGAACCATGCTCACCGGGTTGTATGCAAAGCATAATGTCATCATCGGCAAGTACAGCTGAAATCGGATAAGTTCCTCCAGAAAGAGCCTTGCCCAAAATCAGAATATCTGCACGTACATTTTCGTGATGCGAAGCCAACAATTTTCCTGTACGCCCCATACCTGTTTGTACTTCGTCAATCATCAGAAGTACATTGTATTTTTTGCAAAGTTCAGCAGATTTGGCAAGATAACCTTCATCAGGCACAAAAACGCCTGCCTCGCCTTGAATAGGCTCTACCCAAAAACCACATACATTCGGATTTTGAAGAGCTTTCTCTAATGCTTCCACATCATTATAAGGTATGATGTGATAACCAGGCATAAAAGGACCAAAATTGCGAGTAGCCGTTTTATCGGTAGAAGCCGAAATAATAGCAAGCGTTCTGCCGTGAAAATTGCGTTGTACCGCTACAATTATCGCCTGATTTTCAGGAATGCCTTTTTTCTGATAACCCCATTTACGAGCTAACTTCAAAGCAGTTTCATTAGCTTCAGCACCTGAATTCATCATCAAAACCTTATCATAGCCGAAATACTCAGCCATGTACTTTTCACACAAGCCCAATTTATCATTGTAGAAGGCTCGCGAAGTAAGCGTAAGCGTTTGAGCCTGCTCTATAAGCGTAGCTATAATGCGTGGATGACAATGCCCCTGATTTACCGCACTATACGCAGAAAGAAAATCAAAATATTTTTTGCCTTCAACGTCCCAAACATAAATGCCTTCACCTTTTGCAAGCACTACAGGAATAGGATGATAATTGTGAGCCCCATAACGTTCCTCTAATGCAATCGCTTCTTGTGTAGAAATGAGTGTTGTCGCTATCATACAATTAAACTTTTTGCTAATACATTGCGTCTAATGAAAAAGTTTGATACTCATTTCTTGGTATTATCCAAGAATTTTATGATTTTTTGCAAAACTAACAAAATTTATGGAGTTTTCCTATTTTGGAAGA